>CAZQIJ010000399.1:0-4533 GCA_964592955.1 uncultured Anaerolineaceae bacterium | reverse complement strand
CCCTTGCCCAGATCCAATGTGAACAGCGCATCGCCTTCGCTGAGCACGGCATCGACCTGATCGAGCAGCCAACCTTCCGCAAGGCGAAAATTGAGATAGCCGGGCGGCGCAACCTCAACCAACCCGATAAACGGCGCTGTCGGCATATGGTCTGCAATGACCTGCGCGATTTCCAGCGGTTTCCTGCCCACTGGTTTCGCCAGTGCCAGCGCCACCGGGCACGCGTAATCTGCCAGCGCGGGATTCTTGGGCGGCTTGATCTCGATTCGGGGCAGGTCAAAAGCCGGCAGATCTCCGGCGGCCTGTGCCGCGCGAATGGCAGTCTCTACGAGAGCCGCGTGTGCTTTGGGTAGTAAGATCACAATTGGTGTCCTTGCGTCGTGTTTCCAGGTTTCGTCATCCGCATTATAGCGCGCCACACACACTGCAATACAGTCTGCATTCGGTTCCTGCCCGCATCCTGATGCCTGATTGCGCCCAGCGCCCCGCTCAGCGCGCCAGTTCCTGCTGGCGGAACTGCATTTCGTACAGGCGGGCATATAACCCTGCACGCGCCATCAGTTCTTCGTGGGTACCCAGCTCAATCAGGTGACCCTTCTCCAGCACTGCGATGCGATGCGCGACCCGAATCGTGCTGAGACGGTGCGCGATGATGACGGTTGTCCGGTTCTGCATCAACCGTGCCAGCGCTTCCTGAACAAGATGTTCGCTCTCGTTATCCAGGCTGGATGTTGCTTCGTCCAACAGCAGAATGCGCGGGTCTTTGAGGATGGCACGGGCGATAGCCACACGCTGGCGCTGACCCCCACTCAGGCGAATACCACGCTCTCCTACAACGGTCTCGTAACCGTCTGGCAGCTCCATAATGAACTCGTGGGCGTTGGCAGCGCGGGCAGCAGCAATCAGCTCTGCCTCTGATGCATCCAGTTTGCCATAGAGGATGTTTTCCCGAATTGAACCGCCGAACAGCAGCGTTTCCTGCGGCACCACCGCAATCTGCTGCCGCAGGCTCTTCTGCGTAAGGGTGCGCACATCGATTCCGTCTAGGCGCACGCTGCCGCTGCTGGGATCGTAGAAGCGCGGGATCAGGTTAAACATCGTGCTCTTGCCCGCGCCGCTTGGCCCCACCAGCGCGACGATTTCACCAGGGGCAATATCCAGCGAAATGCCGCGCAGCACGTCTGCTTTGTCATCGTAGGTGAATGTCACCTCGTCAAACGTGATCTGACCCTCCGCGCGGACCAACGCCTGCGCGTTGGGGGCGTCCTGGATATCCGGCGTCGTGTCGAGAATCTCAAAGACCCGCCGGGTCGCGCCCATTGCTTCGCGGAACTGGGTGTAGAGACCGATCAGCGATGCGAAACTCCCTGCGACGGTCAGCCCATAGATGAGGAACGTGATCAGTTGACCGCCAGAGAGCCTTTCCGCCAGCACTTCGCGCCCGCCAAACCAGAGGATGAGCGACAACCCGCCGAACGCCATGAAGCCGACCAGCGGCCCGAATATGGAGCGGATTCGCAGCAGCGTGACCGCAGCTCTGAATGAGCGGTCGATAGCACTGTTGTAGCGGGAGACTTCGTAATCCTCGCGGACAAAGGTCTTGACCTCGCGGATGTTCTGTAACACTTCTTCGGTGACGACGGTCGCCCCTGCGATCTCGTCCTGAATCTTTGTACTGGTGCGCTGAAGGTAAAAACCAAATACGGCACCGATGGCGACGATGACCGGCACCAGCGCGATGATAAACAGCGTAAGCTGCACGTTGATGATAAACATCACGACCACCGAACCGATCATCACCACGACCTGCTGCAGCAGCGTGTTGACGTTGTTCGTGAGGGCGGTACGCATGACGGTAACATCGTTGGAAATGCGCGAAACCAGTTCACCCACCCGGCGCTGAACGAAAAACCCCAGCGACAACTGCTGAAGGTGTTCGAAAAGCTGCACGCGCAGATCCACAACCAGCCGCTCGCCGATGTAATTGAGGTTGTACGTTTCCAGCAGCGAGGTAAACGAGCGAATGAGGAACACGAACAGCAGCGCTGCGGTAATCTGGTTCAGCAGCAGTTCATCACCAGCGTTCAACACCGAATCCACAACGCTGCCGATGACTGCCGGAAAGACCAGGCTGAGTGCGGCGCTGCCCGTCAGCGCGATAAACGCCAGCACCAAACGCGCGCGATATGGCCTGAGGTAGCCAAGCATGCGCCGCCACTGCATGGGGACGCCGCGAAGATCGTCCGCCTGATCTTCCTGTACTCTGGAGCGAGGTCTGCGAAACATCTCTGGCTGCTTTCTGATCTATGGGTTACCGTCAAACTTCGCCCATCGTAGCACGCGGCGCATCGGAATTGTGTTAACCCTGGTGGCGGATGGACCGGGGACTCGTGGGCATCTCAGCAGGGTTCGAGCGCCAGCGTGAACACAGAAAGGAAACCGGCCCCCACGCGAATCGTGGCGACCCCGTCCCATTCCAGTAGCCGCGCCAGCGGGCTTCGCGTGCGTTCTCCACCTGCATACAACTGGAAGCTGCGAACGATATCGCCATTCTGGGCGTCAAAGATGTTCAGCGCGCCATCGATATCGAGCGTCAGCAAGCGGCAGCGCTCTGCCAGCATCAGCGGCGGATGCATCAGTCCTTCATTTAAGAGGCGCGGCGGATGCGTGACCTGCCAGCGCGCTGTGCCGTCGCGGTTGTAGGCGCTCAGCGTCTGGCCAAAGTCTCCATGATAAACGTACACGGTGCCGACCTCATCCACCTTCAGGGTGCCGAAGATACCGCGCGCTTGTGCCAGCGCAGCGAAAGGGATGCGCGTTTGCGGATTCATCGTCAGGCGTTCGAGCTGCGCGCCAGATAACACCATCCAGCCCTCAGCGGTTGGCGTGGTGAGCGGAGGGAGGGCGAAGTACTCCTCACGGGTGATCTGCCCCGAAGCGCTGACTGAGCGCCAGGTATAACCGGCTGTTCCGGCCTCGCGTGTAACCACCAGGGCCCCGCCATGACCGTCCGGGCGCAGTTCGGTGATCGTGTTCCCGGTCAGCGCAAGCGCCCACACCGGTAGACCGTTTGCATCGTCTGCCATCAACTGGCTGCCAGAAGCGGTAAGGAGCACGTCTTCCAGGGCCACAAACGGCAGTTCTGAGTTACGCTGCCACACCGCACGGTAGCGCCCTTCCTGTACCACGATCATCTGACCATCCACCGCCTGCGCCGCCACAAAGCGATCCGGCAGCGCCACCGCCTGCCGGACTTCCGAACTCATCTGCACACGCCACAACGCCGTTCCGCCAGCATCCTGCACTTCAACAAAATCCCCGGCGGCAATCAGGCGGGTACCATCGGCCAACCGCTGCGGTGGAATGCGCGGCACCTCGCGCAGCTTCTCTACCGCGCGAAAGTAGGGGGTAAGGCGAACCTGCCATTCGGCTGTGAAGTCCAGGGGGTGGAACCAGCCTTGTGTGAGGGGATTGGCGGTGATGTACCCCGGACCGCCATCCGCTGGCATAAAGTCGCGCACCTCATAGTGCAGGTGTGGTGCGCCGCGCGACGGCCACCCCACCACCCCGATCACGTCACCGGCCTGCACGCAGGTGCCGACCGCAGGAAAGGTGATATCTTCGGTTTCTTCCATATGGCCATACAGGGTGTAGAAGCGGCTGCCATCGGCGAAATCGTGTGCCACGATGACCACCCCTTTTTCCGTGTCCCAGCCATTCGGGTCAGCGTAGGTGACCACCCCGCGCGCCGCAGCCACAACAGGCTCGCCGTACTGGTTAAATGCCACATCCAACCCCACATGCCGCCCGCCGAAGCGCTCGCGGTACAGGCGGAAATCGTCAAAGCCGCGCGCCAGCGTGGTGGCAGCCATGCTGGCGACCGGGTAGCGGATCTCGCTGACGATCCCGCAGGAGCGCTGCGCGCTGGTGGCAGCAGGCAGGAGCAGAACAAACAGTAAGAGGTAAATCGCTGCACGCATCAATCGGTCTGTGTTTTGTTTCATCCACTGTCATTGTACCTACAGTGGGCACGACCCGTGAGTCCAATTTCTGCCGCGCCTCAAGACAAAATCCTTGAGTTTCGCTATGCTCAGACTGTACAAGGAGGCACAGTTGGAATGATAAACGCTGCTCGCACGCGCCGCGAAGAATTCACCGCAGGCGCGAAGGATACCGTTCCCCTGGTGATCGGCGCAATTCCGTTTGGCATTATCTTTGGCGCGCTGGCGGTGAATAACGGGCTTTCGCCGCTGGCGACAATCGGCATGTCGCTGTTCGTGTTTGCCGGTTCAGCGCAGTTCATTGCTGCCGGTTTGGTGGCAGAGCAAACCGCGCTGGCCGTTATTTTCGTGACCACGTTTGTCGTCAACCTGCGGCATGTCCTCTACAGCGCCTCACTTGCCCCATATGTAAAGCATCTGTCTCAACGCTGGCTGCTGCCGCTTGGGTTCTGGCTGACCGACGAAACCTATGCGGTCGTCATCCGGCGTTTTCAGCAGGAACCAGATGCCCCCAACCGCCACTGGTATTATC
>CAZQIJ010000398.1:0-4537 GCA_964592955.1 uncultured Anaerolineaceae bacterium | reverse complement strand
GGTGGGCGGCGGTCGGGAGAGAGGGGGACGTGGGGGTGAGGGCGATTTCGCGGGGGTTTGGCATGACGTGAGTCGCCATCAGCAGGATTATCACTTGCATCCGGGGGGCACATCCCGCACAATCAACGGCAGACGGCACAGCGAAAGGCAAAACCACGCGTGATCTCAATCATTACCTCAGTGTACCGGGCTGAGGCGCACCTCCCCGGTTACATCACGGCGGCGCAGGCGGTGGCGCGTGCCATCCCGCAGCTCGAGCTTGTCGTCGTGGCCAACGACGCGACCGCTGGCGAGCGCACCCTGCTGGAGATGCTGGCGGCGCGTGTGGCGCAGGCGCGCGTCATTCACGTCCCGCGCGAAACGCTGTACGCCTCGTGGAATCGCGGCGTGGCGGAGGCTGCCGGGGCGGTGCTGGGATTCTGGAACGTTGATGATGTGCGCACGGCGCAGGCGCTGATGGCGGGGGCGGCGCGTATGCGGGCCGGGTGCCGCCTGGTGTACTTCCCCTACACGGTCCATCGTCCAGATGCCGTGATCCCGCCGCACCGCACGCGCGAGTACCCGGCGCGCCCCTATGACCGCGAGGATCATCGCCGCGTGATGCGCTGCGGGCCGTTCTTCATGTTTGCGCGCGACCTCTATGCGGCGGTTGGCCCGTTCGACGAACGCTTTCGCATCGTGGGGGACTGGGACTGGTGCATTCGCGCCCTCGACCATACCGACCCGTGCCCGGTGGATGTGAACGCCGGGACGTTTGTGCTGCACGGGGGCAACCTGAGCAGCGTTAGCAGCCCGCTGCAGGTGGCAGAAGAAAACATCGTGCATCTGCGCAGCGGCAGCACTGCCGCGCTTACGCCTGCCGACCCGGACCTCATGCGCGACCTGTGGCAAAAATTCGCCCCACATCACTTCCCGCCAGCGCTGGAAGCGCGCTTCTTCGACGACGGGGCACAGGCGCGCTGGCAAACGTGGCAGCAAGAGCAGGCGCGCAGGCTGCGCCAGATGCAGCGCAGCGAGATCCTGCGCTACCTGCCCAAGACCGTGATCGACCGGCTGGGGCTGCGCGCGGCGCTGGCGCGGCTGGGGGTGGTGAAGGCGCGCGGCTGAGCGCCTGCATTGCGCCGCAACCGCCCTCACCGCAGCCGAACGCTTCTAAGTACAGACACATAACTTTTGCAGGATGTTCAGCCTCAGTTTACTGGACGCCATCCAACACGTCTTCTGTGGTTGTACTTATGGAAAACGCAAATCAGATACACCCCCTGTAGGCACAACGCCTGCGATGTCCGGGGCGGACGAGGCCTGCCGCGTCCCTACGATTGTGCGTGTTCGTTTTGATTTCTCCATTAGGCAACCCCTGGGCGCGTCATTCCACCGGTACGCGCGTCTCCGCCAGGATTTCGCCCACCACGCGCGCGGCGCTTTCTGGGCGGCGATCCCGCGTGAGCAGCCGGTGCGAAACCACCGCCGGCCAGATCGCCTTGATGTCGTCCGGGATGACGTAATCCCGGCCAGTGAGCAGCGCGCGCGCCTGGGCACAGCGCTGCACGGCCACACCACCGCGCGGGCTGACCCCCACCACCACATCCGGATGGGTGCGCGTGGCCGCGCCAACCGTCACGATGTATTCTTTAAGCGGTCGCGTAACATCCACGCGGCGCGCCGCCGCCTGCAGCGCCGAAACCTCGTCCAGGTCAATCACCGGGCGCACCGCGTCTAACGGGTTGCCGTGTTCCTCGCGCTCCAGGATCGAAACTTCGTCTTCAAACTGGGGGTAACCCAGGTTCAGGGAGATGAGAAACCGGTCGAGCTGCGCTTCTGGCAGCGGGAACGTCCCGGCCATCTCGATGGGGTTCTGCGTGGCGATGAGAAAGAACGGCTGCGGCAGCGGGTGGGTGACCCCGTCCACCGTCACCTGACCTTCGGCCATACTCTCCAGCAGGCTGGACTGTGTGCGCGGCGAGGCGCGGTTGATCTCGTCCACCAGCACGATGTTGCCGAAGATCGGCCCTGGCACAAAGTCGAAGCGCCCGTCGCGCTGGTTATAGATGGCAGAGCCGGTAATATCGCCCGGCAGCAGATCCGGGGTACACTGCACCCGGCGGAAGACCGCATGCAGCGATTGTGCCAGGGCTTTGGCCACCAGCGTTTTCCCCATGCCGGGGAGGTCTTCGAGGAGGACATGACCCTGCGCCAGCAGCGCCACCAGGATCAGTTCAAGTTTCGGGGGATCGATTACAACGGCCTGGCGGATGTTTTCCACCAGGGGACTAAGTACATCTTGCCTGATTGCTGACGCCATAGCACCTCAATTCGTTCGCTCTCAAGAGATTATGCGACGGTTCGCGCGCGCGGTCAATTGAGGGATTGAGGAGAGGTGCGGTTGCAAACAAAAAAGGCCCGCCTCAGCCGGGGGACCTTCCCCAGGCAGCAGCGTTCGTGCGCGGCCTATAGCAGGCTGTAGGCGGTGCCGCCCGGCGGATCGCCCATCGCCAGCCGCACGTAAAACGTCGTCCCTGCGCCTTCTTCACTGGTAAAGGTCACGGTGCCGTTATGCGCCTGCACACAATTGCGGACGATCACCAGCCCCAGGCCAGAGCCAAGCACTTCGCCCGTGTTGCGCGCCCTGAAGAACGGTTCAAACAGGCGGGACTGGTCTGCCAGCGGTATGCCAATGCCTTCGTCGCTCACCTCGATGATCACCGCCTGGTCTTCTTCGTAGGCCGTTAGCGACACGCACTTGCCGTTAAGCGTATACTTCAGCGCGTTAGAGAGCAGGTTAGAGAGGATGAGGCGCACCAACACCGGGTCTACCGCCACGCTGTCGCCCATGCGGTAATCCTCGCGCGTGCAGTGCCCTGGGTGCTGCTGCGAGAGCTTTTCCAGCATCGTGTGGCACAGCTCGGCCACGTCCACCCACTGCGGGACGAACGGCATCTGCCCGGCGGTGGCTTTGGCGATCATCAGCACATCTTCCAGCATCACGCTCATCTGGTGGACGTGCTCGCGGATGCGCCGCACCCGCTCCAGGACCTGGTTGCGCTCCAGCTTGTCGTAATAGCGTTCCAGCACCTCGCACAGCGTGATAATAATGGAGATGGGGTTGCGCAGCTCGTGCGAGACGATGGACGGGAAGCGCTCGCGGAATTCCAGCAGCGCCTTGTGCCGGTCGATCTCCACTTCCAGCATCGTGGTGTACAGCCGGTGCTGTTCCAGTTCAGAGCGTTCTGTGGCGTCCACGATGAAGCTCATCACCAGCGTTTCGCCATCGATGATCACATACCCCAGGCTCACATCCACCGGGAAGATGCTGCCGTCCTTGCGCAGCCCCTCCACCGAAAGCCCCATCGTGCGTTGATCCGGGGCGTCCACATAAACATCCATATGGGTGTTGTGGCGCTCGCGCAACTCTTCCGGCACCAGCGTGTGAATCGACTTGCCGTACAGTTCGTCTGGCCCATAGCCGAAAATCCGCACGGCGTAGCGGTTGGCCGTGATGATGGTGCCATGTCGGTCTGTAATGATGATGGCCTGCGGCGCGGTTTCCACCAGCATCCTGAAGATCCCCTCGCTTTTGCGCAGGGCGGCCTCCACACGCAGGCGGCGCTGGCGGTCGCGCAGCGCTTCGATGAGGCTGGCGCACGTCCCCAGGAACGGTGTGAGCGTTTCCAGCAGCGCCGCATCGTAACCGCCGTGCCGGTGCGCCACCGCGATCACGCCAATGAGCCGTTCGCAACCATACAGCGAAAACACGCCCAGGCTCCCCAGCCCGGCATAGGCCGGGTGCGCGCTGTGCAGTGCCACCGGCAGCCGCAGCGCCAGCAGCGGCTTGTGCTCTGCCGCCGCACGCTGAAATACGTGATGCACCAGCGCGAAGTGGGTGGCGCGGGCGGCGTCTTCTGGCACCAGCAGCACCGCGTCTTGCCGGGTGATATCGCTCATGGCGCGGATTTCCATGTAGGACGGCAGTGCGGTTTCGCTGGCGCGCCCGTTGATCAGTTCCGGGGTGGCGCTTTGCCCGGCCTCATACACTTCCAGGATGAAGCCGAACGTGCTCTGCGTGAGGTCCAGCAGTTGGCGCAGCATGGTTTCATACACCAGCGACTCGCCATCTTCGCGGATGAAATGCTGCTGGATCTGGTTGATGGCCATCAGGATGCGGTTGGTGCTGCGCAGGTTGGCTTCGCTGCGCTTATAGTCGGTCACGTCTTTGGTGGTGATAATCACGCGCGTAACGCGCCCCGCCGTCGCGTTCCATTGGGGGGTGATGGTGTGGCGCAGCCAGCGCGTGTGATCGTCGCGCGTTTGCACGCGCAGCTCAATCTCTGTCACGTCGCCGCGCAGGATGGCCGGTGTCGTCCCCTGGGCCAGCGCCTGATCGTCTGGATGCAGCACGGCGTGCCAGCCGCCGCGCATGTCGATCTCGTCCGGGCTGTACCCGGTCACGCGGGTGAACGCCTCAGACACCCATTCGTTCACCAGGGTGCCGTCCTGCCCCACATGGTACGCCAGCGTATAATCGTAGGCCACGTTGGCC
>CAZQIJ010000397.1:0-4538 GCA_964592955.1 uncultured Anaerolineaceae bacterium | reverse complement strand
GCCCCGGTTGGACCGTCGAAAATGATCCCCGCGTCACGCGCATCGGGCGCTTCATGCGCCGCACGAACTGGGACGAAATCCCACAGCTTATTAACGTGTTTCTGGGGCAGATGAGCCTGGTGGGGCCTCGTCCTGAACGCCCGGTTTATGTTCAGCAGTTCCGTCAGAGCATCCCGCGCTATATGGAACGCCACCGCGAGAAGGCGGGGATGACCGGGTGGGCGCAGGTTAACGGGCTGCGTGGTGATACCTCTATTGCAGAACGAACAGCGCATGACCTGTGGTACGTGGAGAACTGGTCGCTGTGGCTGGACATCAAGATTATCATTCGTACCGTTTGGCAAACGCTGACGGGTGCCAATAAAAATGCATACTGAAGCCATGCGCACAGCGATTACATTTCGCCCGATGACGCTGCCCGAAGAATTCGAACAGGCTGTGACCCTGCAGAAAGACGTGTGGGGCATGGCAGACGCGGATGTGCTGGCCGTGCATACCCTGCGCGTTTTCAACCATGTGGGGGGGGTGGTGCTTGGCGCGTTTGATGGCGATGCGGTCATCGGCTTTGCGGCGGCGCTGCCACGCGCTGGCGGGCGCATATGGTCGGATATCATGGGTGTTCATCCGGCCTATCAGGGCAGAGGGGTGGGCGTGCGGCTCAAGTTTATGCAGCGTGACTGGGCGCTCAGCAACGGCTGCACGGTCATCGGGTGGACGTTTGACCCGTTGCAGCGGCGCAATGCCAATCTCAACCTGCGTCGTCTGGGTGGCGCTGCGCACGTCTATCATGAGAACTTTTATGGCCCCATGAATGACAGCCTGAACAGCGGCATGCACAGCGACCGTCTGGAAATTACCTGGAACCTGGAAAGCGCGCGCGTAATGGCGGCGGCTGGTGGTAACCAGCATCATACCGACGAACTCGAAGCGCCATTCTTATTGTCTGAAGATGCCGATGGCGCATTCCAGACGGCTGCACCAGGTGCAGCGCCGCGCTGCCGGGTAGAGATTCCTTACGTCATCAGCACACTGAAACAGGTCAATCTCCCAAAGGCGCGGGACTGGCAGCAGCGCCTGGCCGACACGATGAAACGCGCTTTCAGCGACGGCTACGCAGCGGTTGATTTCGTCACAACTTCTGACCGCTGCTGGTATGTGCTGCAAAAGACCGAGCAAACCGCACATGGATCTTAAGACACTGGAAACCGCCATGCATGCCTTTGTCGAAAGCAAAGGCTGGTATGCTCCGGATTCCCCGAAGCCGCAGTCCCCGAAGAACCTGGCGATCTCGCTGGTGCTGGAAGCGTCGGAGGTTCTGGAGCACTTCCAATGGGGCGACCGTGCCGCAGACAGCGCCGCGCTGGCCTCTGAACTGGCAGATGTGATGTTGTATCTGCTTCAGTTAGCCAGTATCAGTCAGATCGATCTGGGGCAGGCCGTACTGGACAAACTGACCGTTAATTACGGGCGGACCTGGGATCGTTCCAGGGACGATAATCCATAGGAGCGACAGGCATGCGCTTAAGCAGCCTTTTTACCCACACACTGCGCGAAGCACCGGCAGAAGCCGAAACCGAGAGCCATCGTTTGCTGCTGCGTGCAGGCTACATTCGTCCACTTGCTGCCGGGATCTTCAGCCTGATGCCGTTGGGGCAGCGCGCGGCAGCCCGCATAGAGCAGGTCATCCGTGAAGAAATGGACGCTATCGGCGGTCAGGAACTGAAGATGCCGGTCGTCCACGCGGCAGATATCTGGAAAGAGTCGCAGCGCTGGTTTCAGGTAGGCCCGGAACTGACCCGCTTTCAGGATCGTGGCCAGCGCGACATGGTGCTGGCGATGACCCATGAGGAAGTGGTCGCAGATCTGGTGCGGCGCGAAATACGCTCGTATCGCCAGCTTCCGGCGCTGGTCTATCACTTTCAGACCAAGTGGCGCGACGAACCCCGTCCGCGCGCGGGGTTGATCCGTGTGCGCGAATTCACCATGAAAGACAGCTACAGCCTGGATGCGGATTGGGACGGGCTGGATAAACAGTACCGTGCCCATTATCACGCCTATTTCAGGATGTATGGGCGCTGTGGGCTGCCGGTCATCGCGGTGAAGGGCGATGTGGGGATGATGGGCGGCACGATGGCGCACGAATTCATGTACCTGACGCCCATCGGCGAAGACACGCTGTTTGTGTGCCCGCAGTGCGGCTATTCCGCCAACCGTGAAGTCGCGCGTTTCCAGAAGCCGCAGTCCACTTCAGAAGCGCCGCTGCCGCTGGAAAAGATCGCCACACCCCAGACCACGACCATCGATTCTCTGGCGCAGTTTCTGAACATCCCCACAGCGCGCACTGCCAAAGCAGTCTTCATGATGGCCACCGTCACCGACGGCGAAACCCAGTCTGAACGTTTCGTGCTGGTGATCATACGCGGCGATATGGAGGTCAACGAGGTCAAGCTGGCGAATGCCGTGCGCGCCAAAGCGATGCGGCCAGCCCGCGAAGACGAAATCCTGGCGGTTGGTGCAGTGCCCGGTTACGGCTCTGCGATTGGTGTGCGTTCGGATGTCATTGTGGTGGTGGATGATGCGCTGGCGTCCTCTCCCAATCTGGTCGCGGGTGCGAATGAAGCAGGGTACCACCTGCTGAACGTTAACCTGGGCCGCGATTTCACGGCGACGATTACGGCTGACATCGCAGCCACGCGCGAAAATGACCCCTGCCCGGTGTGCGCCACACCGCTTCCTGCAGTGCGTGGTGTGGAGGTCGGCAATATCTTCAAGCTCGGCACCCGCTATACTGACGCGCTGGGCGCGACCTTTCTGGACCAGAAAGGCGAGTCACACGCTGTCATCATGGGTTCATATGGCATCGGGATTGGCAGGCTGCTGGCTTGTGTTGCAGAGGAATATCGCGACGAAAACGGCCTGAAACTGCCGGCCACTGTCGCGCCCTATCCGGTACATCTGGTGGCGCTGCCGGGGGGCGAAGACCTGGCCGAAACCCTGTACACACAACTGCGCGAGGCTGGCCTTGATCCCCTGTATGATGACCGCGACGAGCGGGCAGGGGTCAAGTTCAATGACGCAGATCTTATGGGTATGCCGCTGCGCATTACGGTCAGCAAACGCACCGCCGAGCAGGGCGGCGTGGAGGTCAAACGGCGCGCAGATGGTGAACAGAAGGTTGTGCCGCTGCCGGAACTGGTTGCGCACCTTAAAGCCGAGCTGGAAGCGCTGCGTGCCGCCGTCCATGCCCGGATCCAGCACCCCCCCTTCGACGAACAAACAACTTAAAGCCTGCGCAACACCCGGTTTGACGGGGGGTGAATTTTGCCGGGAAAGTTAACTGTGCTAAAATGCTAACTAGGCTTAGGTGCATCTCGTACACTGGGATTGTTAATTACAGGAGATTTGCGATGTCTGTCGTCAACGTTCTTAAGCAAGCAGACATTTTCGACGAACTTACCGGGACTCAACTGGAACTTATTGCTTCCATTTGCTCAGAACGTCATTATCAGGCAGGGGACGTGATCTTCGAAGAAAACACTCCCGGCGACGAGCTTTATGTTATCGCCAACGGTGAAGTGGAGATCCAGGTTGATCCGTCGCTGGTTGGTAAAGACACCAGCAGCGGGCCGCACACCATCGCAACCCTGCGCCGGGGGCAGTCCTTTGGAGAGGTTTCGTTGGTAGACCAGGGTCTGCGTTCTGCGGGCGCGCGCTGCTCGCAGCAGGATACCCACCTTGTCATCATCCCGCGCGATAAGCTCATGCTGCTGTGCGATACCTATGCGCAGCTTGGGTACCGTCTCATGCGCAACCTGGCCGCCGATCTGGCTATGAAGATCCGCCACACCGATCTGCAGGTGCGCGAACAGCTCACCTGGACTCACAACAAATAACACTGTCGCCAGGGTTCTGATCATTGCAGACAAAAATGTACAGTCTACCTGACTGTGCATTTTTGCTTGATCACAGCCGGTTTTGCTGGCTTTGTTCTACGCGTCCGCGCCTAGCTGCACTGCTGCGGACCCGCATTGATGCGGACCATGCCACCCACTCAGCAAGACCACGCAGTTACTCCTGTTCACCAGCCGTCAGATCATCAAGGAGCGCACACTTGATACGAACGATACTCATGCTGCTGGTGCTGAGCCTGACATTCTCTGCACTGGCACAAGCGGAAGACACCGAAGCCTACATCCGGTTTGCCAATTTCCTGCCTGCCACAGAAAACGAAACATTTACCCTGACAGATGCCGAAACGACACAGTCATTACGTGAGCTTGCCTTTGGCACCGTCTCAGAGTGGCTGGCCGTCACGCCGGGCCGTTACGAGATCACGTCTGTGGCTGGCGGGGCTGCGGTCACGGTAGAGGTCCGTTCCGGGGAACGGCAGACGGTTGCGTCTGTGGCTGCCGCGCGCGAACGGCTCGTTGTCGTCCCAGAAGATTTTTCGCCCTTACCTGAAGCCGAAAGCCGGTTAACCATCCTTAACGCCACCTCCACCGCCGTCGATCTGCTGGTTGATGATGGACTGTTCTACC
>CAZQIJ010000396.1:0-4560 GCA_964592955.1 uncultured Anaerolineaceae bacterium | reverse complement strand
ATGATCGGGTAGCCGACGTTGAGGCCGAAGGCTGCGCCGACGATCCAGTAGACGCGGGCCTCGATCATCCACGAGAGGTAAGAGGCGATCACGGCACCGGCCAGGTCACGCGGGCTGCGCAGCCCCGCCAGCCCGGCGACCAGCTCTTCGCTGAGGGCGGTGGCGATTTCGCCCAGTTTGCCAGGCAGAAACCGCGTGACGAAGCGCACGAAGGACCGCAGCATGCCGGGCGCGGCGGCCAGCGCGAAAAAGACGAGCAGCGCGGTGATGAAGATCGGCGCGCTGAAGCTGGCGATGGCGCGGATTTCTGGCGAGGTGTTCTCCACAAACAGCAGCGGCACGATGATGAACGTCAGCATCACCAGGCCGTCGAAGACGCGCTCCACGAAGACGGTGGTGGTGGCACGCGCCCACGGGATGCGGTGCCTGCGGGTGAGCAGCACCAGGCGCAGCACTTCGCCGCTGCGAAAGGGGTACACATTGTTGCCCATATAGCCGATGGCCACCAGTTGGTAGAGCGGCCACACCGGCACGGGTGCAATGGCCAGCAGCAGAAACCGCCAGCGGATGGTAATCACGAGCATGGCCAGGGTATAGACCAGCCCGCCCAGCAGCACGCCCCACCCGTTGACGCCGCGCAGCGTGGCCAGCACTTCCGCCGGGTTCAGCCCTGTGAAGGCAATCCACAGGAAGCCCGCGCTGATCACCAGCCCCACCAGTACCATCAACCGCTGTCTGTTTGTCATCGGTTCACTTTCTGCTTGCTATTGAGAGATACACACACGGGCTGCAATTGTATCAGAACCTGCTGGCGGATTCATACCGTCTGCCCCAGTAACCCCCGGCAGGGAGCGAAACCCCCTGCACCCCGCATTCTCATCGTGTTGAGGCGTACGAGGCCCGCCTCGTCCGCCCCTACGATGGTGCGTATTCGTTCTGGTTTTGTCCATCAGGCGCTGTATGGGCACGGCACCCCGTGCCCACCTGCGCTTGGATTTCCGCCAACGTGTACACCTAACGTCGATCACTGCCCATCAATCATCGTCATGCTGCGCTTCGGTGAGGCGCGAAAGTTCCGCCGCGCGCTGCTGCGGATCAGGCTCCAGGTAGCGCTCGTAGAAATCCTGGTACACCGCGTTTGCATCCACATCCAACCCCTGATCGTTGAAGTATTCACACACCCGCACGATATCGCGCTCCAGGATCTGCCCGGCGTGCGGGTTGGTGGAAATGTATGTCACCTGCGGGAAGTCGATGAGGCAGATATCGCCTTGCCAGTACAGGATGTTATAGGCGGAAAGATCGCCATGAACAATGCCATGATCCAGCATCAGCGCGATGTTGCGCATCACCTCATCGTACAGCGGTTCGACTTCGTCCCGTTCAAGGTCAATTTCGCTCAGCGTCGGCGCGGCCATTTCGGCGCTGCCCAGGTACGTCATCAGGATCGCGTTTTCGCCAGCGCTGAACGGCTGCGGGACCGCTGCCCCCGCCGCATACAACAGTTTGAGCGTGTTGAATTCATACATCAGCCACGAGGTATGCGCCACCTGCGCCCCGTAACTGGTCTTCTTGCCCAGCGCGCGCATGGTACGCGCATCCGTCTTCTTCACCGCGCGCCCTTCTTCCGTAAGGATCTCGCGCCCTTCGCGGTACATGCGATCGTTGCGAAGCTGGCGGAACATGCGCGGGCGGTACACTTTGGCCGCCAGATACATGTGCCCGGTGGTCGGTTCGGCCTCACAGCGGTAGACGCTGGCTTCTTTGCCACCCTTGACCACCGCCAGGATATCGCTGATGTAGGCCTGGTCAAAGAACTGGCGCAGGGAGTCCAGCAGCCAGCCGGCTTCGTGCAAGGACGGTTTATAGGTGGTCTTTAACCCCCCCTCGATGGTGGTGTCTTCTGCCGATTCCTGGATGATGGCGTCTGCCGATTTCTTCGAGACGTGGTGCGCCTTCGTCTTGCGTTTGCGGCGCGCTTTGCGGTCGTTCTGCATCGGGTCGAACAACGTTTCGTAGGTTTCGTACGTTTCGTAGTCGTCGTGATTTCGAGACACGGTTAGTTTTCCTTGGCTGTAGGTTCGGATAGGTGTGCTTCACGCGCGGCTTCGTCCTGTGTGGCCAGTTTCGGGTTCTCCAGAATGCCCACAATCTGAAACCAGAACGGATCACGGTAAGGGTTGCGTTCGATAGTCATGCCCAGGCGGCGCATGACCCCCACAGACGCCGCGTTGTCGTAATCGGTGGTGGCCACCACGCGCGCCAGCCACAGCGTGCCAAATGCGAAATCGATCAGCGCGCGCGCCGCCTCTGTCGCATACCCCTGGCCGCGCTGCGCAGCCTCGATGTGCCAGAACAGGCCCATTTCTGGCGTTATGAGGCGCGTTTCTGGCCGAGGCGCGCGCGCGCGAAAATAGGGCAGCGTGTCATACGCGCCAAAGGCCGAAACCAATCCCACCGCGCCGATCACCGCGCCAGACGCGCGCAGCACCACAGCGCGCTCGCCATAAGGCGGTTGATACAGCGCCGCGTGCATGGCATCGCTCAGTATCGTCCAGTCCAGCCAGGCGCGGCGCTGCGCCAGCGTCCAGCCATCAGGCGCTGCGTCCAGGATGCGGTGGATGTCGTCGAGATCGTCCAGCGTCAGCGGACGAATCGTTAAGCGTTCAGTTTGCAGGGTTTGCAAGGCATAGCCCCCTGTTTGCAACAGCACTCAGTGCAGGTGATGCACTCCATGAGATGTTCTGTTGTTCGATTTCGGGAATCGAAACCGCCGAAAGTTCGTCCGTGTGGGAAGGGAACAATCTGCGGCGGCAGGTAGCGCTTCGGCGTGTGGCCGAAAAGCGACAGAGGGCAGGGCTGCGTGAGTGGATCAGAAAGACAGCGGCCTTTACGGCCGGGTGCGCCTGCTGTTATGCCAGCACAGAGGTCCCCGCTGCAACACGGGCAGTGGTTGTTTCTGATTTTGCCATATCAAACGCACCTTTCACTAACAACGGTCACTATTCAGGATGGATCATGAAAAATGTAGCACGAAACAGGACGGTTGTCAACGGGTCAGCACAGGTTGTTCAAGGCAAGCAGCGCGCAGGAAAGCCGCGGCCCGTCACGGTCAGGGTGCTGTTGGCGACGCCAGTCATGCGCGCCAGGCATGTGGACCAACACCAGCGGTCACTGCCTGGCCCAGGGCTTCGCAAAGTCAGAAGCAGTGAGCTTGTGGCAGGGTATGGGCCAGGGGAACGCATGGATCAACACAATGCGCATGCATGGCCTTCGTAAGGCCGGTTGGGAGTCGGTCATTCACCACAATGCAATGGGTTTGCAGCCGATCTTCGCACCCCGCGAGCGCACTCGGTGCTATAATGACCTTGATACTGTGGATGATGCATCCTCGTCCTGTCCGCCTTCGTCATGAAAGGATCACGCCAGGTGCGCAAACTGACCACCCCGTTATTCCTCGTTTTTGTGCTCGTACTGCTGTCATTCCAGCTCTTGCAGGCGCAGGTCACCGCAAGCTGTGAAGCCATTGTCCAGCGGGCGTTTGTGGCGCTGGGCGAAAATTGTGGAGACCTGGGCCGTAACCAGGCGTGTTACGGCAACTATCGCGTGAACGCCACATTTTTTCAGCCCCAGCCAGACGATTTCTTCGACGCCGTCTCGGATCGCGGTGGCATCAACACCATCGAATTGATCTCCACCTCGCCGCTCAGCGAAGCGCCAGAACAGTGGGGCATCGCGCTGCTGAACATGCAGGCCAACGTCCCGAATTCGCTCCCCGGCCAGGCCGTGCCCTTCATCCTCGTGGGCGACACCGAAACCCTGAACGCCGTTGACCCGGAAAGCGCATTCTTCCCGGCAGATCCGGCCCTGGGATTCCGCACCCAGAACCCTACCAATCTGCGCACCCTGCCAGATACCAGCGCCAATATCGTCCAGACCGTGCCCTACGACACGCGCCTGGAAACAGACGCCATCGACCCGGCGCGCCAGTGGCTGCGGGTGCTGGCGCAGGATAACACGCTCGCCTGGCTCAGCCGGGGCGTCCTCAGCACCAGCGACACCCTTCAGGCCAGTTTCGACGCGCTCCCGGTCTATACCGCAGACCAGCAGACCCCCATGCAGGCCTTCTACTTCCGCACGGGCATCGGTCAGCCACAGTGCGAAGCAGCGCCCTCGGTGGTGGTGGTGCAGGGGCCGCAGCGCTATAACGTGGACATCACCAGCAATGGGGCGCGCATCAACGTCGGCTCCACCGTCGCCATGCGCACGCTGACGGAGACCGACGCGCAGGCGCTGGATCACCGCGCAGGGGTGGTCGCGTGGGCGGCAGACCCCCACAGCGGCACCCTCATTAGCGTGGATGGCGATAACCAACTGCGGCGCTGGACGCGCAGCCGCGCAGCCGATGGCAGCCCGCGCTGGACACCCGAACTGCTGCCCCAGCCCCTGGATGCGTTGGATGCATTAGATGCACAGATCGTGCAGGTGCGCTATAACCCGAATGCGGCCAGCGACAGCGCCTATGCCGTGCGCAGTGACTCCGGGCGCGTGGTGTGGGCC
>CAZQIJ010000395.1:0-4560 GCA_964592955.1 uncultured Anaerolineaceae bacterium | reverse complement strand
GGTTGGGCAGCAGGTCCTGCTGCCAGCGCCGTTCGCGCAGGTAAGCCGCGTCGATTTCTGCCACGCGCGCGGGGTCGCGGAAGTAATAGGCGACGAACTGTGAGGTGTGGCGGCCCAGTTTATCCGCATCTGTGAAGCGGTTGTTGAGGCTGCCGGCGAAATACGTATTCGAGATGTGGATGAACTGCTCGAACGTGATTTCGGGATAGTTGGGAAACTGGGCCTGAATGGCGGCGGTATCTTCGGTGAAGGATCCTGGGCGCTGCTTCCACCACTGGAATTCGTACTGGGACACATAGCGGTCGTAGGGGCTGCGGATGGTGGTGAGGATGGGTTTATGGCGGTGCTCTGGCGGGATCTGATCGGCGCGCCCGTGCTGGTTCCACTCTCCGTTCTCCTGGAGGTGAAAGAGTTTGGTGAAGACGGGGCGGGGGCGCAGGCGCTGGCCGAGGGTGCGGCGGGGTGGGCGCTCGTCTGCACGGCGTTCTATGATGATGTCACCGCGCTGCGCATGGATTTTGCGCAGCATGGATTCGACAAAGGTGCCGCCGGTTTTGGGCATATGAATGTAGACGAATTGTTGTGTGATAATCATGCGCGACCTGCAAGGACTTCCAGCGCGCGGCGCAGCCGCCCGCCGAACGAAGGTTGGTGGGCTGTGGGCTGGTGTGACCTGGCTTCTTCAAGCGCGTGGTCAAATGCGGCGAGCTGCTCGGCGAGGTCTGACGGCAGCGGGTGGTTTTGTGCCGGGTCGATGCCATCGTAAGCCGTCGTGAGCAGATTGACGGCGCGATAGCGGATGACGACTTCCTGGCGGCGGTGCGAATCGTCCACGAATTTTGTGTAGGGGTGCCAGGGATGGTAGAGGCGGATGCGCGGGTGCCACATGATGGGCAGCCCCAGGTTTTTGAGGCGGGTGTTGATGTCCTGGCCGTTGGCGTGGAAACCGGTAGCGAAGACCGGGTGCTGTTCGTAACCGTTGATGGCCAGCAGCCATTTTTTGCGCACGGTGAGGCACGCGCCGAAATTATTTGGACCTTTGAGGACGCACACACGGCGCAGGTGTGGGAGCGTGATGGGCGTCTGGTGCAGGTCTTCTGCTTCTTCGTAGCGAAACAGGTACATGACGAGCCGGTCATCGGTCTGGTGCATGTCCCATACCTGGGCCAGCAGATCCGGCTCTGCCACCTGATCGGCATCCGGGATGAGGATGACTTCGCCGCGGCTGGCCGCGATCCCGGCGTTGAAGCAGTAGGACGAATGGTAGACGCCGGTGCGGTTGAGGGTGATGACGCGGGCGTTGGGATAGCGCGCGATTTTCTCGCTGAGTGCGGGGGCGATGGTGTCGTAGTATTCGACCCAGATCAGCTCGAAGTCTTGTGGCGGCAGGGTTTGGGTGCAGAAGAAATCGACGGCGTGGTAGCTTTCGCGGAACGCGCCATCGACCATGACGATGCTGAGTTTGGGGGTGGGCTGCGGTTCAGGCATGGGACGATCTCTTTAGTATGCGCCGAATTCGCCTGGCCAGGCGGCGAATGCCGGGGGACGGTTCGGGTGTGGCGGCGGGCGGGATCTCTGACGGCACGCGCACGGTGTAGCCGGTGACATGCTGGGCGGGGGTGAGGTGTTCACCGAAGGGGTGCGGTGTAGGCTCGATGCTGCAATCGATTCTGAGGGCGCGCAGACGGTCGATATCGTCGGCATCGCGGACGTAGAAGGTGTTCACTTCGCGGCGGCGGGCAAAGCTGTAGCCAAAGGTGGCGAGATAGGCGGAGAGCGTTTCGCGATCCTGCGCGGTATTGGCCTCTATGACGAGCACGCGCGGACGGTAGCGGTGGAGGTCCAGGCCGCGCAGGACCTCTAGCTCGGTCCCTTCGACATCCAGGGAGATGAAATCCAGCGCGGTGTGGGGTGGCAGGTGGGTTTGCAGGGCCGCGTTGAGCGTGAGCGCCGGGACCTCGACCGCCTGGAACTGGTCAAAGACCAGGCCGCGTTTCTGGTAACGGCGGCGCACATCCTCGGTTCGGTCAGCGTCCAGGCCAGAAAGGAAGCCGAGTTTTTCGGTGTAGAGGGTGACGGATGCGGTTTCGTCGCTGGCGACGCAGGCGGCATTGATGCAGACGGCAGTGCGCATCTGCCGGAGCAGGGCGAACGATGCCGGGTGCGGTTCGATGCAGATGCCGCGCCATCCCTGCTGTTCAAACGCGTAGGTATTGCTTACGTAGCGCCCATCGAATGCGCCGACATCCACATAGAAGCCGGTGCTGCGCTGGCCAAAGAAGCTCCACAGCAGGCAGTCTTCGCCATGCTGGCCGTAAAATCTGATCGGTGTCACGTTGTCTAACTCTCTGTTGCCTCGCTGAGTGTATAACCGTGGGATGCCAGCCATGACCCATAGCGCGCCTCGATCTGCCCGGCCTGGTGGGGGGTGAGGTAGGCGCGCCACTGCCCGATTTGCCCGTGCGTTTCGCTGATGTGATTCTCGTGCAGCAGGCTGTGCTTATCGAAGGCGGCTTTGCCGTTGGCCTTCACGGGGTCACGGCTGCTTTCGATGCGCTGTTTCTGCCGGTCGATGCTGTAATCGTGTGCGATGGCAGCGGCCTGGGCGGATGTAAGCGGCAGTTGCAGGTGGGCGGCGATGCGCAGGACCTCGGCGGGCACATCGTGCATCATGGTTTCGTAGCGCGTGACGAGCATGCCGGGCTGCGCCGTCCACAGGGCGAACTGTTCGACCGGCTCACGCAGGATATCCCGCTGCCACAGGCGTTCAAAGGGCGCATCCTGTTTGAGCATGAACGACACGAAGACATCGCGCAGGTCACGGTAGACATAAAGGCCTTTGGCCTGGCCACCGGCGAGCAGCGCGGCGAGATCCGGGCTGAAGTTATGGTTTTTGTAGACTTTCCAGCCGGGAGCCTGGTTATAGGCGTCAAAAGCATCTGCGAACGTTTCGGTCCAGCCCACGCGCTGCCCGCGCCCGGCGGATTCCACGAGGTGGGCTGCAAGCTGGTAGTGCAGTGTGGAGCCGGAACGCTTCATGCCGCAGCACAGAATCCACATGGTTATTGTGCTCCTTCTGAAATGCGGCGGGCACAGCAAGGCGCGGGCCGCCACGGACGCCTAATTGTCGCACAGGTTGGATGAATGTTCAAATGCCAGCGGTCAGGCGGTGGTATGCAGCGCATAGCCGTTCTCCAGCAGCCAATGCCCGGCATGGCCTTCGATAAAGGCGATCTGGGGCGGGGTTAACCAGGTCTTCCAGCCGCCGATTTCGCCGCTGTGGATATGGTTGGTGTGCAGCAGCGAAACTGAATCGTGGAGGATGCCGCCAGAGCCATGCTGCAAGCGCTGTTACTTCACGGCCTGCGCGATGGTTTCGAGCTGCTGCTCCAGGCCATACTGGGCGGCGATGAGGTCGCAGTCGGTGGGGGTGAGCGGGACGTTGAGGTGAGCGGCGATGCGGGCGACCTCTGCCGGGAGATGGTTGAACACGGTTTCGTAACGGGAGAGCAGCAGGCGGGGCTGTGCGGTCCACTGGTAGAACCATGCCAGGTTATGTTCGAGGCGGCGCAGCACCCAGGCTTCGTCGAAGGGGAGCGCGTCTTTATGCATGAAGGACACGATCACATCGCGCAGGTCGCGATAGATATAGAGGCCGAGCGCGTGCCCGGTGCGAAATTCTTCGTGGATCTGGTCGGTAAAGACATGGGTTTTGATGACTTTAAGCGGCTGGGCGTGGCGATGCGCCAGCAGGTGGGGGATGTGCTGCGGCGCGATGTGTGCGTGGCGGGTGCCAATGCCTGCTGCTTCTGCGATGTGGGCCGCGATCTGAAACTGTAGGGTGGAGCCTGCGCGCTGCATTCCGCCGCAGAACACCCAGCGAGGTGAACCTGAAGCGCTGATCACTGTGCTGCCTTTGCGAGAAATTCCCAGCGCTTCTGGCGCTGCGCGTCGAAATAGGTATCGAGAAACTGCTGTTCGGTATCCGAGAGGTCGCTGCGCCAGTTTTCGGCTTTGGTGGGGTCCATTTTCTGCTGTGCGACGGCTTCGAGCAGCGCGGCTTCTGGCAGGGCGGTGAAGGCGGCAAGCTGGCGGGTGATGTCATCTGGCTGCTGGATCCAGCGTTCGTAGCTGACGACGCGGTAGAGCGCGGGGTCGATGGTTTGGAGCTGTGCAGAAAGCTGGATGAGCTGTTCTTCGCAGATGACTGCCATGTTGCGCAGATTTTTGGCGAATTTGCGGCGCTGGGAAGAGGCGGTTGAGGCGCGCGGGTCGCGGTAGATGATGACGATGCGCACATCTGGGAACTGGTCTGTGATGTCTCTAAGGTCTGGGCGGTAGCGGTCGCCGACATAGAAGGGCGCAGAGCGTTTGAGCAGGATGTGGGTGGTATCTGCATAGCGGGGGAAGCGGAAGAATTCCTGCGCGGTGGTGAACAGTTCGCGGCGGGCATCTGCGACGTGCTGGAAATCTGCTTCACGATCCCAGAGGGTGCGGGTGAGGCGGTTAAAGTGTTTGGCGAGCCAGAAGGCTTCCTGTTCTTCCCTGGGGATGGTGCGG
>CAZQIJ010000394.1:0-4577 GCA_964592955.1 uncultured Anaerolineaceae bacterium | reverse complement strand
AATTTGACGAGACTATTGAGCTGCATTTCCGCTTAGGGATTGACCCGCGTCACAGCGACCAGCAGGTGCGCAGCACGGTGCTGCTGCCAGCCGGTTTGGGTAAAACCGTGCGCGTGCTGGTGTTTGCCGAGGGCGAAGACGCCCGCGCCGCCGAAACGGCTGGTGCAGATATCGTCGGTGATGACGAACTGCTCAATCGCATCCAGAACGAGGGCTGGCTGGAATTTGATGCTACGCTGGCCACACCCGCCATGATGAAGAAGGTAGGGCGTGTTGCCCGTATTCTTGGCCCGCGCGGTTTGATGCCGAATCCAAAGGCCGGTACCGTTGTCCAGCCAGAAGACCTAGACCGTGCGATCAACGAACTCAAGGCTGGTCGTGTGGAATTCCGTAACGACAAGACCGGGAACCTTCATGTGCCGATCGGCAAAGCCAGCTTCGAAATCGAAAAACTGCTGGCGAATGCCCACGCCGTGATGGCTGCCGTTGAGGGCCAGAAGCCTTCGGCCACCAAAGGGATCTTCCTGCGCCGAATTGTGGTTACATCGACGATGGGGCCGGGCGTGCGCGTGGATCTGACCACCCTGCACAATGAACCCACCCTGAACTAAACCCTATCACGCAGACATTCATCGGGACACGTCACAACAACGTGTCCCGTTTCGTTTATCGCCCAGGGTCAGGCAGAGGCAAAGCGCAAATAGACGATGCCAGTTTACAAAGTTTCCGGTGATCCGCTGCTAACGCGTGCGCAAACGCTTGCCTTTGCGCACAACCTTCAGGCACGGGTGGAGGTAGGCCGCCTGGAAACCGCCATCCTTGATCGTTATCCCGCGGCCAATGCTGCTTATCGCAAACAGTGTCGTGCTAAGGCTTTGCGTGCTGGCGAATACTGGATGTGGCGGGAATCTGCCCCGATGCTTTCATTTATGGTGGTGCGAGAGTCTGCTGTGGGAGCCACGCGGCTGCGCTATGTCCAGTCCGTTATGTTGAAACTTGCGCGCGATTACCGTCTTGAGGGATTGACCAGCCTGGCGATCGCTCCACTGGGGACAGCGCTGGAATGGGCAGATATCCGCAATGTCATCGACACCTGGCTGCGCCGAACGATGCTGCCGGTGATCGTGTATGAGGTCTATCTGCCTGGGGTTCAGGCCGAAGAACCACTCCCCTAGATTCTGGCGACCCTTACGGGCGGTCTACGCGCTGCTGTCTCAGGGTGTTGGAGATTTTTGCCAGCATGTCATTAAGCATCTGGAAGACCACAATCTTATCCCCTGCCGCCAGGCGAATGCGCCCCCGGGTGGCCTCGGTCAATGCGTCAACGATGTCCCAGGGACTTTCCATAACGCTGTGCCGTACCAGTCTGCTGATCGAAAGACCGGCCATCACCAGCGGCAGATAGACGTAGCTCAGGTCAGCTTCGCCATCGCCACCCAGCCACCCCAGCACGCGGTTGGCATAGGCCAGGCGTTCCTGCTTATCCCCCAGGTTTTCTGTAACTTTACTCTCCAGAATAGAAAAACTAAGCAGAATTGCGTCATAGACAACGGCGTCAAAAATGTGATGCGCGATCAGGTCATGGCGATCCATTGCGAGCAGGTTCGGATTGTGTGCCAGAACCTGGCAGAGCGCCCGAAACCAGCGCGTTTCTTCCAGTACGAGGTTCTGTTCCAGGCGCGGCGCATCATCCACGGTGTAGGCCAGAATTTTGGCAATCGCCATGATTTCACCGTCGTGCAGCGGCAGGTCGCGCGCAGCAAAACGTTCCTCGATAACCTCATGGAACGAGTGATAGGAACTGCCGTGCTGCGAAGCATCCACCAGTTTGCGCGCCTCTTTTACGTAGGCATTGGCCTGGGTGATCTCCTGCCCCATCTGTTCCTGTTTCCACAGGATTTCGTACTGCCCTCTGGGTAGAGGTGGCGGGTTGGGTATGGCACGCGGCGCAACGTCGAAGCTGGCCAGCAGGATATCTGCACTGCTGCCGCGCACCTGCGTAAATGCAATTTCCTTAAGCACCTGAAGTTTGAAGGGCGAGATGGCCAGCACCGATGGCGGCACGCCACGCCCCGGTGGGCGGATGACGGTGGCGTTGGCCGGCGCGCGCGTTTGAATGGCAACCTGCACCTGATAATCCTTGCCAGGCGGCGTTGGCGCGCGGACGACCATCGGTATGCGCAGTACACCCACTTCGCCACCGTGCAGGGTGAACGAAAGCTGCGGTTTAGGGGTCTCCACTTTCACGGGTGTCCCTTTGCGGTCAGCAGTGGGCAGCCTTATGGTGACCCGCAGCGAGACTGGCTGGTCGATGGTGCTTTGCAGGACAAGCGCCGTCTCAAACGGTTGGTCAAGGTACACCTGACGGGGGAAGATCCCCAGGGCACATTCTACCTGCGACATGCTGATGCGTGACCCACCGGTAATCGCCCCCAGAACATCAGGGTACAGGGGTTTTGGATGTTGTGTTTTTGGTAACATTAAAGCTCGCTTTGGAAACCAAATTTCATCAGGGCCTGATCAAGGAGCTGCCGCGCCATCTTGAAGATGACCTCGTTTTCTTCGTTCATCTCGCTGCGGCGTTTCTGCAGCATCACGACCATATCGCTGAGGAGGCTGTGAACCTTCTCGTCAGGGAGAAGCATACTGTCGTAAATGACGATGCCTGCCATGACCAGCGGCAGGTATGCACTGGAAAAATCCATCGCGCCCTTCTGGTTCAGTTTGTCCAGAATCTGCCTGCTGTAAACTTCCATGTCCTTATCGCTGCCCAGTTCGATGCCGGTCGCTGCTTCAATAAGGTAGAAACCGCGCAGCAGCGCATCGTGCAGCAGGTCATCAAAGGCAAACATCGTGATGGCCCGTTCCGGGAACTGCGCAGCACGTTTATCTTTCGCGATGGCACGCATAAGCCCCATTGCCCAGTTCGGCAGCCTAACCGGATCGTCCTGTGTAAGAAACAGGCCTTCATCAATAATCGGTTTGATCATTGAGTCTGGGGTTGGTTCTGCCAGTTGTGTGCTGTAGACGCGGAATTTCGTAGAGGCATTTTCCAGCACCAGCGTCATAAGCCGCGCCACAAAACTCACTTCGATGGCTGTCAGCGCGTAACCGGCCTCTTCAAAACGCTTCTTTGCGCGTTCCAGCACCGGCTTGTACAGGCGTTCGCGGTTCAGGTTCGGCAATACGCTGTCCAGCAGTTCTTTGTAGAACCGGCGCAGCAGGGCGAGCGGATCAGAGTTCAGGTCAAGCATCGTCCATAAGCTGTTCCATCCTGGCTTGAGATCTGCCAGCGACCCGGCTTTTCCGGCCAGGATGTTGAACGGCACTTCCAGCGTACTTTTAAGCAGGGCACGCTTTTCCGAAGAAAACGTGAGGTTCCGCAGTTTTTCCAACCGGGCACCGAGTTCGGGTGAGAGTGTTCTGGGATTAAGGGGGATGCCTGCCCCCTGTGGGCGGATGCGCTGACCCTTTTCCAGCATCTTCGCGCTGACCTCAACTTCCAGCTTGTAGCCGCCGCTGGCCGTATCTGGCAGGGTGTTCACCGGCAGCGACACATAACCCACCTCGGCAGGTTCGACACCGACCACCAGCCGGTTAACCTTTGCCAGAAAGCGCGCCTTTTGTTTGCGCAGATCCCGGTCTGGAATAGTGAGAACGACCGTGACATCGACCGGGCAGTCTGCTGCGTTCTGGATGAGGACGATGACCTCGAACGGACGCCCCGCCCTGATAACATCGGGATCGATAGCGACGGCAGCCTGAACAGGTCCAGCATTGAGGCGTTCTACGCCGGTAATGTAACCGAGGATGTCTGGATAGGCAACGTTACTATTTTGGGACATAACATTTTTCTTTCAAGACTCCGCACGATATGTGTATTGTACATGACAAATAATGCGACAGGTGCCAGCGATGTGCCAGTGTGTGGGTAAGAAGATCGTCCTGGTCCCATACAGAAACGGTTTGTGCCAGGGTTAACGTATCATGACATCGCCCAGATGCACCAGGCCATCGCGCGCGCCCTGCCTTTCAGCATAAACTTCAAAACGCGTCAGATCCGGCAGCGTATACCAACCGGCGTACACCGAAAATACCCCTACTGAGTTGTCGTCCAGGGGTACTGCCAGCAGTTCGGCCAAAGCATCTTCGGCACCGAATGTTCCTGGGTAACCGTCGATCTGCGCCACCATAGTGCCTTCAGCATCCAGCACATGGACGAACCGCCGCACGTGCTGCACGTCCACGGTGGAATCCAGTGCCTGGTCAAACGACCACCACAGACGCACCGGCAGGGTGTTGCCGCTTACCGGTTCTTCCGGCAGCACCATCCCGCTCAGCCGAACCCCATGCGCCAACTGTACCGGTTCATACAGTGGGCCTGTGGTGACGGGAGTCACACGCAGGTTTGCAAGGCGGGGACGAGGGCAAATGAGCAGTGGACTGAATGCTTGTGGACAGCGCTGCACGGGGACGAAAGCCAGGGTATGGAATCCGCGATAGTCTATGGGCAGCGGTACGGTGAACGGCACTCTTCCGCCAGCTTCCAGGCGGTGGATGCGCTGGCCGTTCAGGGT
>CAZQIJ010000393.1:0-4579 GCA_964592955.1 uncultured Anaerolineaceae bacterium | reverse complement strand
ACAGCATCTCGCGCAGTCGCCGTTCCCCCACCCGGTGCGCCGCAATCTGCGCTTCAAGATCGCCCAGACGCTCCTCCGGCGCGCGGCTGTTGGCAGTCAGCAGCGCCAGCACCCCCGCCACGCGCCGCCCGTCCTCCACCAGTTTGACCGGCGGGATGATCAGCCCTTCCTGGTACAGTTCGGTGCTCAGCGGCAGCGATCCCGGCGACATCCCGCCCACATCCGCGTGGTGCGCACGGCTGGCAGCGAAAAACGCGAGCCGGTCTCCGTCAAAAATCGGGCTGATCATCGTGATATCTGGCAGATGCGTGCCGCCGCGATACGGATCGTTGACGATGACCAGATCACCAGGCGCAAACGCGGCGAAAGCCTGCACTGCCGACTCCACCGAAGCAGGCATACTGCCCAGATGCACCGGGATGTGGGCAGCCTGTGCGATCATGCGCGCCTGCGCGTCGAACACCGCGCAGCTAAAATCCAGGCGCTCGCGGATATTCGGGCTTAACGCGGCCCGCTGCAGCGTCGCGCCCATCTCCTCAGCCACCGAGATATAGAGATTTCGGAACACTTCCAGACTGATGCCGTCTACCGTCATGATGGATTTCTCAGGGAATTATGGGTTGAAATGCACACGCACTGCGAGTAGAATACCACTCTGTATTGTGGGCTTGTGGCGCAACGGCAGCGCAGCTGACTTTTAATCAGTTGGTTGCAGGTTCGAATCCTGCCAAGCCCATTATTGGCGGATCGTCTCTGTGAGGCGATCCGCTTTTTGTTGCGCGTTACGTCGTGGCCACCGGTGCCGCTTTGATGTCAGCACGGGCGCTGTAAAGATAGGCGGCGACCGCCGTCATGATCACCGCGTAGCCCGCGGTCAACTGGAAGGCCGTCCCCATACCGATCACCGGGTTGATGAATCCAGTCACAAACGTGGCGAAACCCACGCCAAGCTGCACGCCCATCATCATCAGCCCAGAAACCGCCGCCGCGCGCTGCGGCGCTAAATCTGTTGCCAGGCTGACCGAATACGGGAAGTAAAACGACGATGCAGCCGCAGCGCCCATGATGACGAGCAGAGTCCCCCAGTATCCTTCTACCAGCGGCAGCACCACGAAGGCGGCGGCGATGAACACCGGCGCAATCACATGCAGCACGCGCGCGTTAACCTGCGTGGCCACCAGCGCGAACAGCACCCGCCCCAGCGTGATCGTTCCCCAGAATACCGACAACCCGATACCGGCGTCCGCATCCAGGAAACCGGCCTCGCGCTGCAGGTAGACGGTGGTCCAGTTGCCGAATGTCCCTTCGCACGCCCCATACAGAAACGCGACCATCGTGAACAGCCAGATGCTCAGCGGGAAAGCGCCCTGCACCGGCGCAGCCCCTCCGCCCGCCTTTGCGCTGCTTGGCGCGGGGGACTGTGACTCATACGAGAGGCGCAGCGGCAGGCGCATCGCAAACAACGCCAGCAGCAGCACCGCCCCGGCAGCCACCAGCCCCGCGCCCCACCAGATGCCAGCCTGCGCAAACGCCGCGACCAGCACCGGCCCCAGCGCCAGCCCCATTCCGGTCAGGGCATGGACGCCGGTCACCGCGGCTGCCGGGTGCTTCGGGAACAGATCGTAGCCGTAAGTGTTCAACGCGGCCACGATCGTACCGAACCCCGCCCCGCCCACGATGTTGGCGACGATCAGCACCGCAAAGCCCAGGTCGGCGTCGGCCAGCACCACGCGGCTGAAGCCGAAATACAACAGGCTGCTCAGCGATACCAGCAGCATCCCGCCGATGAAGACCCGTTTCATGCCAAAGCGCCGCGCCAACTGTGCCAGCAGCAGCGAGGCCATAGAAGCCGCGATAAGCTGCGGCGCGAACAGCGTGCCAAATTGACTGTCGGTAAGATAGCCGTACTGCTCGGTAAACAGCGCGCCGGAACCGGGGAACAGGCTTAGCCCCACCGCGCTCAGGAATCCGCTGAGGTAGACAGCGGCAACCATCCGGGAGCGCGCATTCGTGCGTGCGCGCACGCTTTGTATTAACGTCATCAACGTGTAGGACTTCCTCAAGGTGTGGAATTTGCGAATGCTGCGACGGACAAACGTCACAGCATCCGCATTGTGCCCCATTTGCCGCGCCCTGCCAATAGCCGAACAGACCACATCCACGCCAGACGAGGACGATACCCATACCCTGTGCGGGGCTGTGAGGAACACGCAAAACCGCGCATCCATCAACCGGCCACCAGCCCCGGCAAAGCCACCAGCGCGCGCAATAACCGGCAGCAGAGCGCCATGTGGCAGCAATACCCAGGAGCAGGTAGTCCCCCCGCTCCTGGTCAAATACACTGCGCGAAAACCGCGCCTGCCGGCAGGGATTACCCGCAGCCGCCCACCTTCGCCCCGGATTTAGCGACCGGTGTCACCTTCGACTCAAACTCGAATTCATAGGCGTGCGGGTTCGGATTGGCAACAGGGAGACGGTCGCCCAGCGCGGTTGCAAAACTGTAGCGCATGATGTCGTCACCGGTGACTGCAATGGCGCATTCCGAGCGCAGTTCGTCAGAGGCGAACGTATCCACCCAGTTGTTCATGCCACCTTCCAGAATGTAGACGTTGGGCACGCTGTTGGCGGTCATTGTGCGCCAGGCCGCGGTCGCGTCTGTTTCGTCGCTGCTCACCACCACAAACACCGTGTTATAGGGCTGCATAAGCAGGGTGGGGATGGCCCCTTCAACTTCCGCCAGCGACATGTGATGCGCGTCCCGCAGGTGAAACGCGTTGTAGTCTGTTTCGCTGCGCACATCGATGCTGTACACTTCGATGTTATAGTCGTGCATCAGGCCCAGCAGTTCCGCTGGGTGTATCTGCACCTGGCGATCCTGCAGCAGTTGTTCTTTCTCTGCCGCCATCGCTGTCCAGCGGTCGGCGGTGGTCGGCTGGCCGATGATGACCACCGCCGCACCCAGTACCAGCACGCCGCCAGCCGCGCCGTAACGCCAGCGCGGGCGGGTGGACTGATCCTGCTTGCCGATGATCCGTTCCGCCTGTTCACCCAGGAAGAAGACGACCAGCGCCATAATCACCACGCCGAGCGCCACCACACCCGCATCGACGTTCAGCACATCCTGAAGCGTGAGGCGTCCCTTATTGGTCGAATGGTAAAAATCGTTGAAGAAGCCAACGGTTTCGCCAAAGGCGAACATGCCGAACAGCGCACCCAGCGTGAACAGAACGCCGTCCAGTTTGCCGGTGGCCGTGGCCACCAGCGAGGTGCCAGGGCAGAAACCGCCAATGATAAAGCCAACACCCATAATGAGGCCGCCCACAATGCCGGGTAGCAGGTACGTGGGGTTAACCCACACGGCGTTGTAGTCCAGCAGGCCCAGCGCAGACGTAAGGAAGACGAGCAGCATGGCCACGACGATCGCTGTAAACATCACCTTCAGCACCGTCAGATCCTTAAAGTAAAACTGCGCCGCCAGCCGGGTCGAAATAGCGAAGCCCGAAGACTCCAGCGCCCAGCCAAAACCGATACCCAGGGCGAAGTACAGCAGGTACGGTCCCCAGTACCCCAACCCGGCGAAGATCTCATTCAGCTCCAATGGAAACATGATGACGGCTCCTTAGTTCCACAATCTGCGGACGAAATAGGCCAGCGCATAGGCCCCGCCGAATACGGCGATCATAAACAGCCAGCTTCCCACCGACAGCGTCGCGCCGCCGGAAAGCGCCTGCCCGGAAGTGCAGCCGCGCGCCAACCGTGCGCCATAGCCCATAATCGCGCCGCCGATGAACGCGGTGAACCAGCGCGTGCGCGGCGAAATATTCGGCCCGCGGTTGGTTTCCACCTTCACGCGACCGTTGAGCCAGCCAGATACAAACCCGCCGGTAAGGGTGCCGAAAACCATGAACACCACCCAGTTATCCAGTGGGTTGCGGTCGCCGCCTGCCATTTCCAGCAGGTACGGTGTGCGGTCGATGTGCTGCGGCGCGATCACATCCTCAAGGGTCACCACAAGGCGGTTCATGCCGCCAGAAGCGCCCAGGCCGTTGCCGGTTAAGAAGAACGCCAGAAACAGCACGATTCCGAGGAATATGCCCCCGGCATAGGGATGCAGATAGGGCCTTGCCTCACGTTTCGCGCCCACCTGGAGCGCGCTACTGCGAAGGGATTTCGTTTGAACTGCCATCACATTCTCTCCTTCCTTCAGGATTATTCCGGTCATTGTCGTTGGACGTATCAGAGCTGCCAGGATGAGCGCCAGGCGCTTCGGGCACCGCGTCTGCATGCTCGGCAGGGTTATGCGTGTGGACTTCGACTTCATCCCATCCCGTGATCATGGCTTTGATGTCCGTCAGGGGTTTGGGGCCGGTGGTCGTCAGGTAAACGTGCATGACGATAAACGCGGCGAATAGCCACGCAATCAGCGTGTGGAACGGCGCAAGCAGCGGCAGCCCCCCCAGGCTGGCCGCGATATCCGGGAACTGCTGCACACCCCACATCAGCATGCCCGTGATGATCTGAAGCGGCAGCAGCACATTGAGCAGCATCAGGTATGTCACCTGCTGCAGCGGGTTAAGTT
>CAZQIJ010000392.1:0-4602 GCA_964592955.1 uncultured Anaerolineaceae bacterium | reverse complement strand
GTTCTGGTGTGTTGGTGCCTGGTTCCGGCGTGTTGGTGGCCGGTTCCGGTGTATTGGTGGCCGGTTCCGGTGTGTTGGTGGCTGTGCTGTTGATGGTGACGGTGGCCGTGGTCGTCTGGCCATCCGGGTTGGTGATGGTCAGCACAGACGTACCAGACGTCGCGCCGGTGGTATTGAGGCTCACAGAGATTGACGTCGGATTGGTGTATGTCACACTGTTGACGGTCACGCCGTTACTGGCAGTGACGGTCAGGCGGCGGCGGCACGCAGCATCGGTTAACGGCGCGGCAGGTGTATCGTAGAAACCTTCGCCATTGGGGGCAGTGCCGGTAATGGTCACGTTGACGGCGGCTTGCCCGGCTGCCACGGTTGCGACAGACCCGCCAGGCAGCACAGCCGGCGGGGGTGCGTTCAGCTTCAGCACCTGCACACCATAGCTGTTGGTGGCGTTGGTGAACTGCTGGATCGTCCACAGCGTCATATCATCGCAAGGATCCAGCGTGGTATACGTGTAATCCCCCCAGCGACGGCCAGGCCCAGAATCCTGAGGCGGGTTATACGCACCCACGCCTGGCTCGTAAATGGTGACCGCGTCCATGGTGTTGGCGGTATCGCCAGCCAGGCGTCCGGTCACGGCAGCGGAGGGGAAGCGGTTTACGCCGGTGCTGGTGAAACCCAGCGCAGCGTGCCCCTGGCCAGAGACCATCACACTTGGGAAGGAGAAGTAATCCGGGTTCGAAGCGGCATTGTCGAAAACGGTGCCGCTCTGATTCTGCGTTACCGTCGAACCACTGACATTAAGTTCGTACCAGCGTACCCCATTGCGGCGGCCTGGGTCGGTGCTGGTTACAGAATCACCGTTGGTGTCTACGCTGAAATGGTGGGCTGTCCAGAGTTTCCCGTTGCGCATCATGGCTGCATAGAGACGGTCATCAATCGCGTCCAGAAAGCCATTCGTGCCGCCGGTATTGCCCTGATGCGGCGAATTGCTGGGAAAACTGGTATCTGCGACATCGACGAATATGTTACCTGAGATTGTGGGTGTCGTGGTTCCCGCGTTGGAGATCGTGCGGAGCGTCAGGACCCCAAATACGGCACCATCCACACCGATGAAGTAGCCCAGGGTCGGGCTGGGGTCGTAGTTGGTTACCCCCTGAGGCGTATACGGACCTGCAAACGTTCCAGCATCCAAAAGTCCACGGAACGCGGTGACGAAGGCGGTGGGGCTGACCAGGTTCGAAGCGGTGGCATCTGTGATGAAGGCTTTGCGCACCACGAAAGCACTGGTTCCGCCGAAACTTGGACAGAACATATTGCCGCCGATGTACATCGCGTTTGCATCGATCCCCAGGGTCGGGTAGTCCAGCAGACAGTCCGTATCGCCCAGGGTAGGCACCTGATCCTGCGTGAAGTAATAGAACGACCAAACGGTCGATCCCGTGATGGTTGCATTGTCACTGACTGCAATCAGGACGCGATTATCGTCAAACGTTGAGGGAACATCAATGATAATGACGATCCAGCGCCCTGTGAAACGATCGTACTGGATCCGCGGGTCACTGGTGAAGGTGCTTGAGGTCGGCGGCGTCATGACGGAGTCGAAGAAGACGTCCATATTGGCGTCCAGCGCCCCAAGCGCGCCCGTGGTCTTGTCAAACACACGAATGCGTCCGTTCACAGCTACAACGTACTGGGTGGGGCCCACTGCACCCATCGTATCTGGAGGAAAGGCAGACAGTGCCAGGGTAGCGCCCAGGAATTCTGTACTTGGCGTCAGGGACAGCGGCCGTGTCAGGTTTTCTGGGCTGATGTCACTCTGCAAGGCGTTGGGATTCTGCGGCATGAACCGGCGCGAGGGGGCTTCCTGCTCGATCTTGATGCGAGGTTCGGCAAGGGGAGCACGGGACTGCGCGTCCATGATTTCGGCGGTAGTGCGGCGGGAAACACCTTCAGGGGTATTGTCAGTCTGCTGAGCGCTGATTGGCATCAGCGAGAGCAGCAGCACGAGGGCAAACAGTACGGTGGGGACGATAGCGCGGCGGATCAGTTTGGAACGTTCATTAGGCATGGTCACTGCTTTCTGTGTGCGAAAGGACACTCCTATTCTAGCCCCTTCTGTGATAACTGCAAATCACATTACGTTAACGGAGTCCGCAAATTTGACAGCACTGCATGACCCCATTATAGTCATCTGTGCTTGTGTCACGGGAGGATCCCTGTTGAGAATACGCTTGCCCAGCCACCGCCTGCGGTTCTTCAGTTCTTTGGTCGCTTCTTTGGTCGCCAAACCCATCGATCAACCAGATCGCCATTACAAACGCATGCTCAGCCTCCTGCTGACTCCGTTTACACTGGGAGTACTGCTGACTGTGCTACTGCCAACTGCGCTCTCGTTCGTGCTGGCGTTCACACAGTTTGATGGCCTACGTGCGCCGCGTGGGGTCGGCCTGCTGAACTTCCTCGAATTGTTTACGCTGGATGAAGTGTTTCCCACCGCAGTCCTCAATACGGTGTTGTTCGCGGCGTTATCCGTGCCGCTGCGGGTGTTGGGTGCGCTGCTGCTGGCCCTGCTGCTGCAGCAGCGACGCCGCGGGGTCGGGCTGTACCGTACTGCCGTCTACCTTCCCACCCTGATCCCTGATGTCGCTTATGGGTTGATCTGGCTGTACATCTTTAACCCCATCTACGGACCGCTGAACCAGGTGCTTGCGCTGGTGGGTATCGACGGTCCGGGATGGCTGATTAACGGCAGCACCGCGCTGATTGCCATCGTCATTATGTCGGCATTCCAGATCGGAGAGGGCATTGTGGTGCTGCTGGCCGGGCTGAACGACATCCCTGCCGATCATTACGAGGCGGCACGGGTTGATGGTGGCACGACGCTGCAAATTTTCCGCTTTATCACACTGCCGCTCATCAAACCATGGCTCATTCTCCTCACACTGCGCGACATCACCCTCAGTGTGCAGACATCTTTTGTTCCAGCCTACATCATGACGGACGGCGGCCCATACTATGCGACGACCTTCCTACCGCTTATGATTTATGAAGAAGCCTTTGATCGATTTCGATTTGGCACGGGTTCTGCGCTGATGGTGCTGGTGATTCTGGGCATTATTCCGATTCTGTTTCTGGTCTACCGTGTGCTGCGCGGATGGGGGTACAGTGATGCCTACTAGGGGGATTGTGGTTCAGGCGCTGTCGCTGCTGGTGGCCATCGTGTTCTTTGGGCTGCTGGTCGCTGTGGTGTCCATGTCACTGCGCCAGCCCGGCACGCCGCCGCCGCGCACCTTGCAGCTTATCCCAAATCCGCTGAGTCTCGAAAACTACCAGCGTATCTTTGAAATCGTCCCATTGGCACAGTTTACCTTAAACTCTCTGCTGGTGGTTGGGATGGCGGTGCCAGTGACCATTGTGGTGGCGTCTTTCACCGGCTTTGCGATGGCTCAGTTGGATCCCTGGAAGCGCGGCCTGCTCGTCACGCTGGCGGTCTTCCTGATGCTGGTACCGGTAACGGCCCTGTGGCTCACACGCTACCTGGTCGTTACGCAGCTTGGCCTGGCGGATTCGCTGCTGGCCCTCGTGCTCCCAGCCCTGATGGGAACCAGCCCCGTTTTTGTGCTGCTGTATTACTGGAGCTTCCGGCGGTTCCCGCTCGAACTGTATGAGTCCGCACGGTTGGACGGTGCCGGCGTGTTGATGATCTGGGCGCGGATTGCCATGCCGCTGGTACGCCCCGCGACCGCCGCCGTTGCGGTCCTTACGTTTGTTACGTACTGGGGCGACTTCATCAGCCCGCTGCTGTATCTGAAAACGGAAAGCCGCTATACGCTGCCAATGGGACTCTCTATGCTGCAAACGATGGACAAGACGAACTGGTCGCTGCTGATGGCCGCAGCCGTTTACATGGTAGCCCCATCGGTACTGCTTTTCTTATTGGTTCAACGTGCTTTCTGGATCGACGATCGAATCTCGGCTCACCTGAACCCACCTGACGGATAAACGACGGCTTACCAGGGTGGGATACCTGGAGATGTGCAGGCCGAACAGTTCACATGAAAGCCCGGTCCATCCGTTCTGATTGACGTATGGGCCAGTGATATTTTCGTAAGCGTTACCTTAAACGAAAGAGGGAAGTTCATGTTTCGTCGCAATGTCTTTCTGATGGTTGTGCTTTGCTGTACCCTGCTGCTGTCCAGGGATCCGCATGTGGCCCAGTCCTCCGTCTCATTCATGATCTTCGGTGACCCGGCAGAGAAAGCGGCCTACGACGAGCTGGTCAGCGTATTTGAGGCACGGTATCCAGAGATTGACATCAGCATGATCCACATCCCCAGCCAGGCGGATTACCGGGCGCGCCTGGGAGCAGACTTTGCCGCTGGGACCCCTGCGAATATCGTCCTGATCAACTATCGCCGTATGGGGGCGTTTGCGGCACGCGGGGCGCTGGAACCTTTGGAGGGTTACCTGGGCAACAGCACCGTCATCAGCCGCGCGGATTTCTATGAGGAGGCAATGGAGCCTTTCTACTGGGTTGGCACCCTTCTGTGCATTCCACAGAATTTGTCAAGCCTGGTGGTGTATTACAACAAGTCGCTGTTC
>CAZQIJ010000391.1:0-4611 GCA_964592955.1 uncultured Anaerolineaceae bacterium | reverse complement strand
AGCTCGGCAACGGTCGCCGCCACGACGTCGAGACCCTTTTCCAGCACCAGCCGCAGCGCGCTCGTATTGTAAAAGAAGTAGGCCGCGCGCGCGCGGTCGCGTCCGGCTTCGCGCATCAGGAACACGTCCAGGCCGAAATTCGAGAGGATGTCGAACCACATGAAGACCGCGATGGCATAGTAATACCAGCCCGCTTCTTCCGGGCCCAGTACGCGCAGCAGCACAGACGCGAACATGAAATCGATGATGCGGTTAAACAGGTTCAGCAGTATGGGCGCGATGCTGTTGCGCGCCAGCCGCGTCACCGTGCTCGCATCTTCTGCCACAGCAGCGCCCACCAGCAGCCGCCACACCCACAGCGCCGCCATAAACACCACCACCGCCCCGCTGATCACCGTCACAAATGCGCCCACCTGGAACGATGTTGGGCTGTAGATCAGCCGCACCGTCCATGCGCCACGCTCTTCAATCTGTACCCCCTGCAAGTTGCCCTGCACCCTGTTAACCGTTAGCTGGCGTTCCGCCGTGTCGTCTGCCCCCTGTGGCCGGATAAACGCCCGCCATCCCGGCGCGTAGGCCTGGCTGATGACCAGCGTTGTGGGCGCGCCTGCGGCCACCGGCGGATCATGCGTGACATTGATCAGAAGCTCGCGCCCGCTGTCGTGCGTGATCTCTGCCGCGCCCACCCCGGCGCTGCGCGCATCCTCTACCGCTTCAGGGTCCGCGGCGGTATAAGCGCGCGGCAGCGCAAATGCATATGCCCAAACCCGCAGCGCCTCGTCCTCATGGAGGAGCGTCCAGCCTTCTGCCGCCCCAGGCAGATCCACCGTCCGGTGGGTGACCACATAGCGCACGTTAAGCCGGGCCAGCAGCGGCGAGTTCAGCGCGCGCGTTACATCGAAGGCGATACCGTGCGCCGCCTGGTAATCCGTCCACAGCGGCGCGATGCGGTTGTAATCCAACTGCGGCTGCGGCGCGAGGTCGCGCATCAGCGCCACATAATCCGCCGAAATGATACTGTCATAGCCGCGAATATCGTCCAGGCCGTAGCGCAGCGTCGTGTTGGCCTGGAGGATGTCGCGCTGGCCAGGTGCGTTGAGGGTGGTATAGCGCCATTCCCCCGGCTGATCCTGCATCCATGCGATGGTCGGGGGCGTGAAGTCCAGCAGCGCCGGGTCAGACGCCGGGTTAAATCCCCACGAGGCGATCATCAGGTCGAGCGCGATCACTGCTGCGGCCAGTATGCGCGCCGGGGTAACGCGGTCAGCGTCCCCCCGCACCAGCAGAAACACCGCCCCGGATGCCAGCAGCATCAGCCCCAGAATCAGCACATTGCCGAACGTGTAGCTGTAGAAGGTCTGCGCGTCTGGAAATGCGCTGTCTGCCCCGGCAAAGCCGCCAAACACCCGCTCCACCAGCGGCGCGATCTGGGGGTACAGCGCGCGGCTGAGCAGCAGCGCCGCCAGGGTGACCGCGCCAAGCGCCAGCAGCGCCAGTCCCATGCGGCGGGCGGCCAGCGCGCGCGCGGCGATGCCGTCTGCGCCGAAACCGGCCAGCGCCGCCAGGCTCAACGTCACCGCGTAGATCCAGCGGAAAGCGGTGTTAAGCTGGTTGATTCCCGGCAGGCCGTAGATGAGGCCGTAAGTCATGGTGCCGAAGGCGAACGTCAGGCTGGCAAGCATCAGCCCTGTGAAGATCGCCTTATAGGGCTGCGCATCGCGGCGCTTCACCCAGGCAAACAACGCCAGCGCCAGCGGCAGGATCCCGACGTAAAGCGCGCCTTCCACATAATTCTTGGTGCCCCATTCGGTATGGGTGCGAAACTCCCCGCTGGCATTCACGAATGCCACCGGCTCTGACTGCCACGTAAAAACGTTGAAGATGCTGTGATGCGCCGGGCTGCCATAAAAATTCGGCATCACAAATTGCAGCAGGTTGCGCGGCTTGTGCGCATAGCTGAGCACCGTCGCCAGGTCAGAGCGTTCTGCGCGCCAGTTGGTGCTGGCGAACTCGTACAGCGGGATGAGCTGCACGCCGCCCAACCCCAGGCCAAGCGCGACCATTGCCGCCAGCCACGCCGCCCGAATCGCCAGATGCCGCATGATCCCGGCTTCGCGCCGCCGCGCCCAGCCTTCAGCCAGCATCCGCAGCCCGGCATAAAGCCCCAGAATCAGCAGCGAATAGATCGTGATTTCGGCATGGCCTGCCAGGATGTTGAGCGCGATAGCCAGCGCGCCTGCTCCGGCCCACGGGATCGAGGCCGGGCGTCCCAGCAATGGGCGCTGCCGCACGATGAATTCCGCCATCAGCAGCATCAGCGGCATCCACACCACCGCCGCGATGATCATCGGGTGTACGGCGCTGGCCACGAACATCCCCGCAAGCTGGTAGGTGATGGCAGAGACCGTCGCGCCGAAGCGCTGCATCCCCATCCCGCGCCCAAACAGCAGCATAAATACCCCCGCCAGCCACAGGTTGACCACCGTAAACCATCCGTATGCCGCCGTCAGCGGCAGCACATAATACAGCACGCTCAGCGGGTACAGCGTGGACTGCTGCCCGGCGGCCATAAACGGGCTGCCTGTAAACTGGTGCGGATTCCACAGCGGGATTTCGCCCTGCGCCAACTGCTGCCGGATGAAGGCTTTCCACTGCATGTTCTGCAGCACGAGGTCCGAGACCAGATGGTTGTGCGGGTATTCCGGCGCGCGCACCACCTCGCGGTACGTCGCATACGGTTCAAATACGTAGAGGTTCTCTGTCGGCAGCAGCGTCTTCCCACCCACCGTCTGCTGCCAGAACATCAGCAGCGGCAGCAGAAACAACAGCGCAATCAGGGCCACATCGCGGCGCATACACTTTCCCTTGTCGTGTGCAGGCAGGAACGACACTTCCCATGCCCATGCACAACTATACACAGGCGGCTCTGTTTTGTGCAGGCAAGCCCTCACAGGATCACCGACGCTCCCCCCATGCCATCGCCGTTGGCGTTTATGCCTGTTTCGGTGCGCCAGGCAGCCACACCTAACTGACGCTCGCACAGCCGCAGGGCGCGAATCACAGCGTGCAGGGCGCGTTGGTCCCTGCCGGGGTCACACGGGCATTGCCCCTGCCGCCTTTCAGAGTAATGCAGCATGTCTTTATCGCTGCTGCGGACGGGTTGTGTTACCATAAGGTCGTTCGGCGGTTGTTCGATAGATTGCAGGCAGGGTAGAATGAACAAACAGCAGTATACACGACAGCTTAAGGATCACGATCCTGAAAAGCGCAAGAGCGCAGTCAAGGCCGCAGCGCGCGCCACCGATAAGGACGTGCTGCGGCAGCTTGCCGTTATGGTTGAGGACGATCCAGACCCGGAAGTGCGCGAGCTGGCCTTGCGCGCCGGGGGGTTCATCCGCAAGCAGTTGGGCATGACCCCTGAGCCGGAACAGGAAGTTGACCCCAAAAAGAAGGGCAGACCGGACCGCATCCCGGTTTCTGACGACAACGCGGCGCGTGCCCTCGCCATCCTCAATACCGCCGTGACGTTCAACATCAGCGGGCAGAACGCCAAAGCCATGAAAGAGCTGCGCAAAGCGCTCGACCTCGACCCCAACCTGCGCCACGACGGTTACTTCATCAACCTGGCCGAGGTGGCCACCGGGCGGCAGGGAGAAGGTGCCGCCGCCATCGCGCTGCTGGCGGATAAAAAAGAGCAGGAGAACATCGCGTCTGTCGAAAAGCGCCAGCGCACACAGCACCAGGTGGATGAACACCTCGCCGAGGTCGGCAAGGTCACGCTGCCCAACGCCCTGCTGGATATGGGGATGCTGTTCGCTGTTGTGACGGTCGCCGCGATGGTCGTCATGTTTCTCTATGTGCAGAGCGCGGGCAACCTCCTCAGCCGTCTTGACCAGAACATCATCGATATTCAGGATGCCCAGGCCGCCGGGCGCGTGCGCCAGAACCCGGATGGGACGGTGACCTACCTCTCTGACCAGGTTGACTCCACAAACAACCCCATCCCCATCAAAGAACTGATTATCCCGGATGAGTTCTTCGCCAGCGCCACGCAGCTCCGCAGCACCGAAATGGCCCTCATCGTGGTCGCGGCGCTGGCCACCGGCGCGCTCACCACCCTTACAGCCGCGCTGATGGCGGTGCTGGCACACGTTGTCGCCGCCATCCTCCAGGGCAAAGGCAAGCTGCCGTTCATGCTGCACCGGACCGCCGGAATCCTGACGAACCGCACACTCATCATCGGCGGCCTGCTGATGGCTGGCTCATTCCTGATCTTCGACGGCGGCAGCAGTGGCGCGATCACGGCAGTGCTGGCGCTTGTGGCGCTGGTGGGGGCGCTCACCGCGTTTGCGCTGGTGACCACCTGCGGCAAAGCCTATAACTTTGGCGCGGCTAAGGGGCTGATCGCCATGCTGCCCGGCCTGGTGCTGGCGGGCGCGGTCATCGGCGGCGCTGTGATCCTGCTCTGATCCGGCGGCAGGCCACAGGTCTGCGCAGCCTTGCCTGAACACGTTGAACGACTTGCGTTGAACTACCCACCGTTATAGGCAAACGGGCAGCAGTAACGACCTGGCCATCGAAGCTGGGGCAAACTCGCCCTCAGCTTCGATG
>CAZQIJ010000390.1:0-4617 GCA_964592955.1 uncultured Anaerolineaceae bacterium | reverse complement strand
GCCCCACATAATCCCCGCCCAGGTCCGGCAGCAGCGTGGGGCTTGTTTCAGCGGCGGTGGGTACGTAAGGCGTGATGACAATCTGTGCCCCGCGCGCGGCGTTCGCGTCCGCCACAAAAGTCACATTCTGGAAATCGCGCACCAGCCACGCCACCACGCTGCTCCCGTCAATGACATCATCGGTGACCACCGTAACCGGAACCTCCAGGTACCCCATGGTTTCGCGCACGGCGAATGTCAGCAGCGTTTCGCGCAGCAGGCGGACCTCGGAGTCTGTGGCGACCGCGTGCCAGGGTTCCGCCGGATTGTCCGCATCAAAGACGGCGGCGTTCCAGCCAGAAGACACGCCGTTAGCCAGCAGGAAACCCACCACACCCAGCGCCATCCCCTGCAGCGCCGTTTGGGTGCCCCAGATGCTGGCGGAAAAGAACCCGCCCACAACTATGAACACGAGCGTGATTCCCGTCCACAGGATACTGAGGCGCGTGCTTGATGCAGCACCCTGAGAGAGCGCGGCGCTCAGCGCCTCCAGGTTGCCGGTACTTTCCAGCAGCGCCCGCCCCAGTTCCTGCAGATGCACGGCCAGCATCGTCACCAGGGCCGCAGCCGCCAGCGCGAGGATCCATTTACCCCAGCGCGCGCTGTAGAGCCTGCGGATGTCTTCATCCGGCGACTCCAGCGGGGAGGGTGTGGCCTGCCAAAGAGACGGGGTTCTGTCTTCCACAAACAGCAGCGAAATGCCATGCGCAGCCAGCGCAGCCAGCGGCACGGTAAACCACAGGGCATGGTCTGGACGTGTGCCCACGTAGATGATCGACGCCAGCAGCGCCAGCATCACCCACAGGATGAGAAAACGCTCCATACTGTCGAGGGCGGCGCGGCGGACCAAGAGCAGCGCGCCGATTGCTGCAAACAGGATCAGAAGCGGCTCGTAGAACAGCTCGGCCTCCAGCCCCCACAGCCAGTCCCCGGCGGTCAGCCCGTTCAGGAAACCGCTGAGCCCCTCACCCACCACGCTTAAACCGGCGGGATACAGCATGAATCCGGTGGCAGCCGTCACCAGGATGAGCGCTGCCAGCCCCACCCCGGAAACCAGGGGAAACCGCCGCGCCAGCAGGTCGGTCAGCAGTTGGTTGCCCGTCAGTTCAGAGGTGGTCAGCGCCAGCGCGCCAACCCCCGCGCCCAGGATGATCAGCGCCAGCACAATGCCGCCCGGCTCTGCAACCAGCATCAGCGCCAGCAGCGCGACCACCGCCCCATGGGCTGCGCCGCGTTCGTCTGTGCGCCACCAGCGCCACAACGCCCACAGGCCCAGGGTGGCAAACAGCAGCGCCCACACCGTCCCGCTGCTGTAGCGAGAGGCGATCAGCAGCACCGGCGAAGCGGTCAGCAGCAGGCTCATGACCACAGCGCGCGTGCGCCCCAACAGGTCACGAAACAGCGCCGGAGACAAAACCAGCGCCACACCGGCCAGCGCCGTCAGAATGCGCGCGGCGAACTCGGTACCGCCAAGCACCGTAAAGCCGACCTTCTGCGCCCAGAACACGGCAGCACTCTGGCTGACGGCATCGGTCGGCAGTGTGTGGGGCACAATGGACGCATAAGCCGAAAGCGCGCCCGGCACTTCTGGGGCCGTGATGGGCACGGTGTCCAGTTCTGCAACGCGAATAAGCACCGAAAACACGAACAGCACAGCGTAGGCCAGCAGCTCCAGCGGCAGGGCCAGCGGGCGCTGCTGAACGGTGGGCTGCGACGCTGCGGGTTGTACCACCTGCACAGCTTGCATAGCAATCACTCCTGTCTCGTTTGGGCGGTGCGATACACGCGGCTGTTACCGGACTCGCACACCGCGTCATAGGCCGCGAGGAACTTCTCTTCGCCCGGCGACCCGTAGTATCCGGGGTCACGCTCAACCGCGCCATAGAGAATGTAATCAATGCCGTATTTCTCGATGATCGGTTGGACGGTTTCCAGCCGCAGGTCGGTGTAGAGCCGCCGCAGGTCATCCTCGCGCGTGCCCACCGCCGTCCCAAAATCTGCCCCGCGCCACTGGCTCTGATGAAAGATCCAACCGAGCAGGGTCGGCATACCGGTCAGCGCGCCGGTGCGGCCAGCGCCCGTGCCTGGCCCCCAGAAATCGTAAGAGCCGCCGGTGGCCTCTGCGATCACCACAGGAGACTGCCCGACGATCTCGCGCAGGCACATCAGCACCTCATAGTCTTCCTGGTTGACGACCGTTCGCCAGCCATCCAGCGTCAGCGCCTGTTGATCATCGATGAGGATGCGCGTGCCGCTCTTGTTGGCGCGCTCGTGGATTCCGAAGACCGGATACACCAGCCCAAGCCCCACCGTGATCAGCGTCAGCGCGCTCACCAGCCCGCGCACCGGCAGCGCCCGAACATCGGTCAGCATAGCATACAGGCCGTAGGAAACGGCGATCGTGAACAACGTCCAGGCCTGGTAATAGAATTTGAAGATGGTGTTCATGCGCGTGCTGAACGAATCGCGCAGGTAGACAAACTCCGGAATCAGCGTCAGCATCAGCCCCGCGCCGATGAGCATCACGGCGAAGCCCGTCGCCAGCGGATACGCGGGGGGTGTGGGTTCGGCGCTGGTGTGCAGCACGCCGCGCGGGAAGATCCGCGCGATGACGAGGACAAGGCCAAGCGCGAGGATCACGGTGGTTGCGATGTGGCTGGCGCGTTTGGCGAGGACTTCCGGCAGAACAACGTCCCATCCGCCAGACGCATCAACAAAGCGCTGCACGCTGGTCGCAATCTGCGGGCTGCGCGCACCAACCAGCACGAGCAGCAGCAGCAGTCCCAGCAGCAGCAGCAGCAGCGCGAGGACCGACGTTAGCCCCAACCGCCAGTTCATACCGCGCCGGGACGCCTCCACCACCAGGTAGAGGGCAACCAGCGGCACCAGCGCGCCGAACGCCAGAAAGTACTGCTGAAAGGGCGTTGGGTGAATGATGTTGGGCAGCACGCCGCCAAGCTGCGAGCGAAACCCCACCAGAAACGGCAGATAGGCCAGCAGCGTAATGGCCAGCAGCGCCACCAGGAACACGGCCATTTCGCCCCAGTCGCGCTGGCTGAACCGGCCATTTCTGAGGCGGCGCAGCGCATCTGCGCCAACAATCGCCATGAGGTAGGCCGGCGTATCCCAGGTATTGAGGAAAACCAGCGACCCGACGGCGACGCCGTAAAACGCGGTCTCCCCCACGGTGGGGCGGCGCGCTGCCAGCAGCACATTGACCGCCAGCCCCAGCGCCAGCAGCGTAAATGGGAGCGCCATGACATGCGGGTGATTATCTGCCAGCAGGAAGCTGAACTGCGGGAATTCGTTGATGACCTCTTCACGTTCTGATGCCTGGCCTGCGTCCACCATCGACTGCAGGTTGCGGTCGTTGAGGACGCGCGCCGACCTGAAATAGTCAATGCTCAGCGAACCAAGGTCGGTACGTGTGACTGGCAGCGGTTCCTGCCGCACATTCAGATCCCAGAATTCGAGGTATTCCGGTGTCGCAGCGCCAGACGCATACGGGATCTCTACAAACGGCACCTGATAATTACCCACGACGATCATCAGCAGCACGCCAAAAAGCCCGCTGACAATGCTCACGCTCATGCGCGGCGGCAGGTCTGCTCGCCTGCGTGAGCGCACCAGATTCGTCACGACACCGAACGTGGTCAGCCCGGTAAGGGCAAACAGCAGCGCGGTCCACAGGTTGTAGCCGATGGTGGTCACCACACCGCTGACGGTTGTGAACATCCCACCCATGATATAGCCAAAGTAATAATAGCTGATGGCGTAGCCTGCCAGCCAGGGGTCTTCTGGCGGATAGTAGAGGCTGCGCACCGAGGAACTGAGAAACGCCAGGTCCATCGGTTTCTCGGTACCCGCCAGGCTGTGCTGGTGGGCGCGGACGATGGCCCAGGCCAGAAACAGCAGCGCGAACAGCACTTCGGCAGCGATGACCACTGCGCGGTTGTCGCGCCACCATGCGCGCAGATCTGGCGGCCCCAAACGCACATAGACCACCACGCTGAGGAGCAGCACCGCCATCCAGGCCAGCGCGATGCCGCCCACATCGTTGCGCAGAAAACCGAGGCTGGTCGCCAGCCAGTAGACAAAGGCCGTCAGCAGTATCCCGGCGGCACGCGCCAGGGTATAGCCGCGATCCGGCAGATTATGCAGAAGCTGCAGGCAAAGCGGCAGCGCCGCCGCCCCTGCCAGCGCTGCCAGCAGCCACCAGTTGAATACCATCCACCCTTCACGGGCGAGCCAATCGAGTACCACGCGCTCTCCTTAAACTGCTGCAAACTGCTGCTGCCCGCACTCACTGCGCGCGCTGCTGCGCGACGTAAATCTCCGGGTTTGCACCCTGGTTCACACGGTAGATGGTCGCCGCGCCTTCCTGGAAGGCCACTTCCAGCCAACCGCGTTCCACCATCGTATCGAACTTCGTCAGCCCGCCGTACTGCCCCCACAACACACGTTCGAGGCTGGAGACAACCACGTATTCCACATTGTAGTGATCCAGGATGCGCCAGGCGTCTTCGAGGTTCTGCGTCATGTAGAAGAAGTTGACGTTGGCGCGGCGCTGCGAAACCT
>CAZQIJ010000389.1:0-4631 GCA_964592955.1 uncultured Anaerolineaceae bacterium | reverse complement strand
GGGCAGGGGTGCGCGTGTTTTTTGGCAATCTTGTGACCTATGCCTATACCGACGATCTCAGCGAAGAAAGCCTGCTGCGTGCCGCACAGGCCGCGCGCGCCGCCGGTAAGTCCAGCGCAGAGTCGCGCGTCATCGATCTCACCGCCAGCAGAAGCGCGCTCCAGTTCGCCGTCGAAAAGCCGTTCGACAGCCTGAACATCGCGCAGAAAGCCGCCTTGCTGTCCCGCGTGGACGAAGTGGCGCGCGGCTGCGATGCGCGCGTGCGCCAGGTGCGCGCGGGCTACACCGAGGAGCGTCGCCAGGTGTGGATCTTCAACAGCGACGGCGTGACCGCAGCTTTGTGGAGTTTCGCGGCAGCGTGCTGGCGTCGCAGAACGATGTCATTCAGCCGTCCAGCGAAGGCTTTGGCGGGCGCATGGGCCTGGAGTTGTTTGATGGCCGTGACCTGGATGCCTGGGTAAAGGGCCTGGCGGAAAGCGCCGTTATCATGCTGGATGCGCGCCCCGCCCCTGCCGGAGAGATGACCGTCGTCGTGTGCAACGGGTGGGGCGGCGTGCTGTTTCACGAAGCCTGTGGCCACCAGATGGAAGCGGACTTCATCACGAAAGGCACGTCTGCCTACGCCGGGCGCATCGGCGAGCGCGTGGCCAATGAGCGCATCACCGCGCTGGATGACGGCACGCTTCCGGGGCGGCGCGGGTCGCTGCGCTTCGACGACGAAGGCACCCCGGCGCAGCGCACCGTCCTCATCGGGAAAATGGGAACGGAGGTGGGGGCAGACACGGTGACCCTGCTCGACAGTGGTCGCATGAAGCGCGGGTTTGCGTCTGCGCCGTTTGATGGCGAAGGCGTGCCCACCGGGGCCACCCGCCTGATCGACGAAGGCATGCTGCAAGGCGTGATGTACGACAGCTACAGCGCCGCCCGCGATGCCAGCCACTCCACCGGCAACGCCCAGCGCGGTTCCTACCGTGAACTGCCCACCCTGGGGCCCAGCAATTTCTACCTTCAGCCGGGCACCCAGTCTCGCGATGAGATCATCGCCGGGGTGGAGCGCGGGCTGTACGTCACGCGCATTATGCAGACCGGCGGCATTAACCCCATCAATGGCGATTGTTCGATGGCGGCCAGCGGCATGTGGATTGAGAACGGGCAGTTCGTCCACCCGGTGAACGGCGTGACCATCGGCACCACACTCCAGGATCTCCTGAAGCAGGTGGCGGCGGTGGGCAGCGACCTGAAGACGATGCCATTTTTCGGGGCCATCAGCGCGCCCACCGTTCGCGTGGATAACATGACCATCGGCGGGATCAACACCGATTAACACGCGGTTGGCGGCTTTTGCCCACATCCCCCGAACGTGCCTTCGGCGCTGGGCGAGGGGGTGTGGGCCTCACGCTGCACACCTGAGCTGATGGACAAACCAGAACGAATACGCACAATCGTAGGGGCGAGGCCCGCCTCGTCCGCCCCAGAATCCGGCGGATCTAAAATGGGTTGATCCATGAGCAGCGACGATGAACGCCGCGTAATGATCCTGAATGCAGCGCGGCGTCTGTGCCGCTAAGCGTCCGCGCGCCTCGCTGCCGCGCCTGGTGGCGACCCCCCAACTTTGGAACCTCAGCCTGCCATTCGGTGTCTCATCCTGTATGAGCGCGCACCACAACCTGCGCCTCACACCATTTCAGACCGGCACACCATGACCGCTAAAGGAGGCTCCCTGTGCCAAACCACCGTATGCTCTTGCTGCTCGTCGTCTTGTTGTCCCTTGCCGCTGGTTGGATCGCGCCGCAGCCCGCGCAGATGCAGGCTGCATCGTCGTGGCAGGTCATCGCCTACAGCAGCGGTTCGCAGTACCCCGAACTGCTCGTGATCAACGACTCCGGCCTGTACCTCCGCACCCAAATCAGCCCATCCATGATTCTGGAAGGCGATTACCAGCGCGATATCGCCGTTTCTGCGTCTGGCTACGTGGTCGCCACATCACACGGGCTGGGTTCTGCCCGGGTGCCCATCTATATCAACAGCACCACATCCGGCGCGTGCTGCCACGCTTTCGATGTGCCGGACGCCGTCGCCTATGATCTGGCTGGCTTCAGCCCGGACGGGTCACAGCTCGCCCTGTCCTACGCCACACAGTCCGCGAGCGGCGACACACGCGGTGGCCTGATGGTGCTCAACGTTGACCTTTCCCCCGGCGGCAGCGGCATTTCGGTGGCGGTGGATGTCCCGCTTAGCAGCGTGCCCCTGGATGTGGTGGGCGGCCTTACCCCAACCTTCGCCCGCATGGGGGCGTGGACGCCGGGCGGGGTCGAATTTGCGCCAGGCTGCATCAACTGCGGACCGGCCCTCGATGGCACCTACGCCCTGTGGCAGCCAGCCTCCGGGACGTTTACCGCCGGGAATGGTGCTGGCTTTTCCATGTTTGCCGACCAGCTCGGCATAGGCGGTGCGTATGTCGCCATGCGCCAGCTTCAGATCTTCCCCTACGATTCTGCCGCCGCCTTCTACAGGGTGCCGAATGTCGTCATCTACACGCCGTCGCTGCTCACCGATGCGGATGCTGCCGCCATGACCCCGGCGCAGCAGGCCGCGCTGCCGGTCATCTTCTTTGATCCTGCGGAAATCAACCTCGCCGCTGACACTGTGACGTGGGTCGCTGACGGCCATTTTGTGGTGGTGCAGCGCCCTGGCGACCGCTGGACTCTCATCGGGCGCGCTGGCGGCATCAGCGACCTCATCGTGCCTTATGGCTCCTATGTGCTGGCCGGCACCCCGGATGGGTGGCTAAGCGTTGAAGGCAGCAACCTTATACACTACACGCTGGACGTGCGCGGTGTGACGCCGAACGTTCTCGCCACAGATCTTGACGGCGCGCTGCAGGCCGTCCTCAAACCGGCGCTGGGCGCATCGGTCAGCGGCGAGTCGTTTACCCGCGTGCCGCCACCGCAGGCTGGCGTCCCCACGCTTACGCCAGCCCCGCCCGCCGGTGTCAACTGCGTCGGCACGGTTCCAACACGGCTGGCACCTGGTATGGCCGCGCGCGTCACGCCGGGGCTGCCGAATAATCTGCGCACCCGCCCATCCACCAGCGCGCCGCGTGTGGGGCTTATTCCAGGCGGCGCAGCGCTGACCATCCTCTCTGGCCCGGAATGTGGCAGCGGTTTCATATACTGGTATGTGAATTACAACGGTCGCGAGGGCTACACGGCAGAAGGTGACGCCCTGAACTACTTCATTGAGCCGCTGCGCTGACGTTCGCCAGAAACCAGACGCGCTCGAAAGCAGCCACGTCTCAGCATGCCGGGCACCCGGCGCGCTGAGACGCCGCCCACCCCGTACCCGCCGCGTGTGGGCGCAACGGTTCAGCTCGGTGTTGAGCGTGACGCCCGCAGCCTGTGCCCTGCGGTGCAGGGCTTGCGTGTGAACCTGTGCAATGGAGGCCGTGTTGTGACGATACGCGCGTTCTGCTGCCCCCCAACCGCCGCAAAAACCTGATGCTGACCAAAATTGTGGTGTTGACACAAAAAATAAAGCGCGGTACACTTTTGGTGTAAACACAACGAGGTGGAGCAGTGACTGACCTGAGCTTACGCGAACGCAAATACGCCGCAACCAAAGCCGCGCTGATGGAAGCCGTCCTCGCGCGCCTGGCCACCCAGACGCTGGACGGAGTCGCCATCAGGGAGGTGTGCGCCGAGGTGCAGGTATCAGAGACGACCTTCTACAACTACTTTCCCGCCAAACAGGATGTCATCATCTATTTTGTGCAGTTGTGGAGCATCATGGTCGCCTGGGAAATGCACCAGCGCATCGCGCAGGGCGGCACCCACCTGGACGCTGTCCGGCGCATGTTCACGCTGACCGCAGAGCGCGACGCCACCACACCCGGCGTGATGAATGAGATCGTCGCGTTCATGGCACGCAAGCGCGAGCCCGTGATCTATGCCCCGCTGACGCCAGCCGAATATGCCCATCACTTCCCGGATGCCGTCGGCATCGCGGCCTATTCGGTCCGCAGCATCGATGCGCTGGTGCTTGACCAGCTTCATGCGGCGCAGCAGGCTGGCGAAATCGCGCCAGAGGTCGATGCACAGGCGTTGGCGATGTCGCTGATTGCGGTCTTCTTCGTGACGCCGGTCATCGTGGCGATGGGGCTGGTCGAAAATGCTCAGACGGCATACCAGCGTCAGCTCGCCCAACTGCTTCCACTACCCAGGCGGTAACACCACACCCGCCGCGGCCCCAGTCTCGTGACGGTGAGGAGGGCAGCGGCGGGTGTGTCTTGCACATTCATTGTACCAGGAGCGACTCATGGACTACCAGCAGCACACCCTCATCAACGGGGACGGCACGACCGTCTTCCCTATGCTCCGCCACATCCAGATGCGCGGCAGCAATTTCGAAATCGGGCAGCAGATGGCAGCACTCAGCATTGCCCAGCACCGCGACACGCTGGCCAGACACCGCACGGCTCACCCGGTTTATGCACGGGCACGGCAGAACTACATCCGCCAGCATTACCCGGTGATGTGGGAACGTATGCGCGGTGTGGCCGCCGGCTTCGGGGTCGGCGCAGCCGATGACCGCTACGACTTATCGACCCTCTTCCACAATATCGACATGCCGCC
>CAZQIJ010000388.1:0-4636 GCA_964592955.1 uncultured Anaerolineaceae bacterium | reverse complement strand
ACGCAGGCGTTGTCCCTACCCGGCCCCCGACCCTACCAGCCCTCACCCCCTGCCCACTCTCCCGACCGCTGCGCTGGGCGAGGGGGAAATGCCGACGGTTACCGGGGAATGATCCCGGTGGCGACGGCGCGCTGTAGGGGTGCGCTACTGCGCGCCCGCCGCCACGGACCACAACGCGGACACCCAACGGGGTGTCCCTACCGTGCCGCAACCACACACGTGACTTTGCAAAAGCCGTGTATGGTAATGGGGGCAGCCCTTGTTCTGGCGGGTCACACGTTCTACAATATTAAGTGCCCCAGGACCAACATCCAGCACGACGCTGAACACACCATCCTTCCAGGGGTTATAGAGCAGTTGGGGATTGTGGGCATGGAGAGAGACATTGTCGTCGTTGGTGGCGGCCTGGCCGGATCAGAAGCGGCATGGCAGCTTGCTGAACGCGGTTTTCGCGTTCGCCTGTACGAGATGCGCCCGCAGAAAAGCACTGGCGCGCACGTCACGGACCGCCTCGGGGAGCTGGTGTGCAGCAACTCGCTGGGGTCGAAGCTGCGCGATCGCGCGTCTGGCCTGCTTCAGCACGAGCTGCACATGCTGGGATCCAAACTGCTGATGCTGGCCGAGGAGTCGGCGGTACCGGCAGGGGGGGCGCTGGCGGTTGACCGCGAGCTGTTCGCGCAGCAGGTGACCGACGCCATCCACAGCCACCCACACATTACGGTCATCCGTGAGGAACTGACGGAAATCCCGCAGACACCGGCCATTATCGCAACCGGACCGCTGACCTCCCCGGCGCTGGCAGAGAAGATTGCGGCGCTGACGGGGCAGGACTACCTGTATTTCTACGACGCCGTCTCGCCGATTGTGGAGGCAGAGACGATCAATATGGCCATCGCGTTTCGCGCCAGCCGGTATGACCGGGGCGAAGACGATTACATCAACTGCCCGATGAACAGAGAGGAATACACGCGCTTTGTGGCGGCGCTGCGCACGGCGGAGCTGGCCGAGCTGCGCGACTTTGAGCGTGAAGATCCGAAGTTCTTCGAGGGGTGTTTACCGGTGGAGCAGCTTGCGGCGCGCGGTGATGACGCGCTGGCTTTTGGCCCCATGCGCCCGGTGGGACTGCGCGACCCGCGCACCGGACGCCGTCCGCACGCTGTTGTGCAGCTTCGGCGCGATAACATCGCCGGCAGCCTGTATAACATGGTAGGCTTTCAGACCAACATCAAGTGGGGCGCGCAGCAGCAGATCCTGCAGATGATTCCTGGCCTGGAAAACGCCGAATTTGTGCGGATGGGGCAAATGCACCGCAACACCTTTATCAATGCGCCCACGCTGCTGAAGCCGACCATGGCCTTCCGCCAGCGCGCGGATCTGGCATTTGCCGGGCAGATTGTGGGGGTGGAGGGGTATGTGGGCAATGTGGCGACCGGGCTGGTGGCGGCGGTGAACATGGCGCGCACGCTGATGGGCGAGGCGGAATGGACGCTGCCGGAAAGCACGATGCTGGGGGCGCTGTGCCATTATGTGACCCATGCCGAGCCGAAGCACTTCCAGCCGATGAAGGCCAATTTCGGCATTCTGCCGGAGCTGCCCGCGAAGGTTAAGGGCAAGCGGGACCGCTATAACGCCTATGCCGACCGCGCCCTGCAAGACCTCACCCGCGCGATGCACGCTGCCGGGCTGACCGTACACAGCGTGCCTGCCGCAGCCCCGGCAGACGAAGTGCAGCAGTAAGGCAGCAACCGGGCTGCGGGTTTTCCCAATACTATTATTTCTTCTCAAAAACGGAGCTTTTTCAGCAATGCCACAACCAGCCAACCGGCTTATGAACCTTCCACCGTATATCTTCGCTGTGCTGGCGGAGCGCCTGCGCCAGATGGAACAACAAGGAATCGATGTTATCCGCCTGGATATCGGCAGCCCGGATATGCCGCCGCCCTCACTCGTGGTGGAGTCTATGCAGGAAAGTGTGAGCAAACCGGACGTTCACGGCTATTCCGGCTACCGGGGGATACCGGCATTCCGGGAGGCCATCGCGCGCTATTACCAGCGGCGCTTTGGCGTGACGCTGGACCCAGAAACCGAAGTGCTGCCGGTGATTGGCAGCAAGGAAGGCATCGTTAACCTGTGCCTGGCCTACATCGATCATGGCGATGTGGCGCTGGTGCCGGATGTGGGGTATCCGGCATACAGCATGGGGACGCAGTTGGCGGCGGGGGAAGTGGCGTGGATGGCCATCCGCGCCGAGAACGCATTCCTGCCGGATTTTGCGGAGATCGCGCCGGAAGATGCCGCCCGCGCCAAACTGATGTGGGTCAACTATCCGAATAACCCGACGGGGGCGACGGCAGAGGTGGAATTTTATGGGCGCGCTGTGGCGTTCTGCGCGGCCAACGACATCCTGCTGGCGTCGGATAACCCCTACTGCGAGGTGACCTTCGACGGCTATAACGCGCCGAGCGCGCTGCAGGTGGAGGGCGCGAAAGAGGTCACAATCGAGTTCACGTCGTTTTCCAAGAGTTACAACATGGCCGGGTGGCGTTTGGGGGCGGCGGTGGGCAGCCGCAAGGCACTGCAAACGCTGCTGAAGGTCAAGAGCAATGTGGACAGCGGCCATTTTGAGGCGATCTATGAAGCCGGGATTGCCGCCCTGGACGACGTGCCGCAAAGCTGGATTGATGGGCGCAACGCCATCTACCAGGCGCGGCGCGACCGCATCATGGCGGCGCTGCCGGAGATAGGGCTGCGGGCGCAAAACCCCGCCGCATCGCTGTACATTTGGGCGACGCCCACCCACCTGGATGCGACCACGTATGTGGAGCAGGCGCTAACCGAGGCGCATGTTTCGCTGGCTCCGGGCGCATCGTATGGGCCGGGGGGTGCGCATTATCTGCGCTTCAGCATTGGCATGTCTGACGAGCGCATCGATGAAGCAATAAGACGTTTGAAAGAGTGGTACCACGCAAAATATGCCTGATTATATACCGATTGAGCAACGACAGCAGGAGAAAGCCTACCTGGTGGCGGCGCAGGAGAAAGACAGCCGTCCACTGCTGAGCATGGATGATTCGCTGCGGGAGCTGGCGCTGCTGGCCAGCACGGCAGGGATGGCGGTGGTGGGGCAAATCACCCAGAACGTGCGCAGCATCGACCCATCGACGTATGTGGGGTCGGGCAAGCTGGAAGAAATCGCGCTGGCGGTGGAAGCCAACGAAGCGCAGGTGGTGATTTTTGACGACGAGCTTTCGCCGCGGCACCAGCGCGAGATTGAGAAGCGGTTTGGCGAGGCGGTGAAGGTGCTGGATCGCACGGCGCTGATTCTGGACATCTTCGCGCAGCACGCGCAAACGCGGGAAGGGTCGCTGCAGGTGGAGCTGGCGCAGTATGAGTACCGGCTGCCGCGCCTCACCCGCGCCTGGACGCATCTGGCGCGGCAGGCTGGCGGTTCTGGCAGCAGCATGGGGGTGGGCCTGCGCGGGCCGGGCGAAACGCAGCTTGAGGTTGACCGGCGGGACATCAGCCGCCGCATCGCCAGGCTGAAGGAAGAACTGGAACATGTGCGCACGCACCGCAGCCTGCACCGCACGCAGCGCAGGCGGGCCGGGGTGCCGGTGGTGGCGCTGGTGGGGTATACCAACGCCGGCAAGTCTACACTGCTGAACGCGATGACCGACGCCAATGTGTATGCTGCGGACCAGCTTTTCGCCACGCTGGATCCCACCACGCGGCGGGTGGAACTGCCCAGCGGGCGGCAGGTGCTGTTCACCGATACGGTAGGGTTTATCCAGAAGCTGCCGACGATGCTGATTGCATCGTTCCGCGCGACGCTGGAAGAAGTGACCGAGGCGGACCTGCTGCTGCATGTGGTGGATACATCGCACCCGAATGTGCTTCAGCAGATTGAGGCGGTGGAAGACACGCTGGCCGAAATCGACGCGCCATCGATCCCGCGCGTGATGGTGTGGAACAAGGCAGACCGGCTGAACGGTGCGGCGCTGCCAGATACGCGCGAGCTGGAGCACGGGCGTTATGTGAGCAGCGTGCTGGTTTCGGCGCAGAAGAAGACCGGGCTGGACGCCCTGAGCGAGGCGATTGAGGGGGGGCTGGCGCAAACGCTGCGCCTGCTGAAGCTGCTGCTGCCTTATGAGCGCGGGGACGTGCTTTCGATGCTGTTTGAAAAAGGCCAGGTGATCAGCCAGGATCACACCGAAGCGGGGGTGCGCGTTACGGCGCAGGTGCCCACCGCCCTCATCGACCGATTCACACCGTTTCAAGTGGGGTAACGCGGCGTATGCTGAAGCGCATCGACGAATCGAAGTTTCTTTCGCGCATCATTGATGGATTGTCTGAAACGGTGGCACGCCAGCGCGGGCTGCCGGTTGTGGCTGGCATTGCGCTGGTGATCGTGGCGTTTGTGGTGCAGCTCTTAAACGTGTATGCCAACAACACGCTGCTGGAGCTGGCGGGGGTCATCCTGCAGAATGTGGGGATCCTGGCGGCGCTGATCGGCATGGCGGTATCTGCGGCGCTGGGCAAGTGAGATCGGCATAAAAAAAGGGCGGTAACTACTCAGGCAGGCGGTGGGGGGGGGGGGGGGGGGGGGGGGGGGGGGGGGGGGGGGGGGGGGGGGGGG
>CAZQIJ010000387.1:0-4648 GCA_964592955.1 uncultured Anaerolineaceae bacterium | reverse complement strand
ACCCTGCCCCGATCCCGAAGTAGGCGCGCCCGCCGGAAAGCACGTCAAGCGTGGTGACAGCTTTCAGCAGCACACCGGGGGCGCGGTAGATGTTGCCCGTCACCATCAGGCCGATCCTGGCGCGGCGGGTGTAGGCTGCGGCGAAGGCGATGGCGGTGTAGCCTTCGAGCATGTTGGCTTCTGGCGCGCCCCAACTGCCGCCCATCTGAAAGAAGTGATCCATAACCCAGATGCTGTACAGCCCGGCTGTATCTGCTGCTCTGCAAATGGCCTCGTAACGCGTGTTGATGCTCTCTGGGCTGCCCGCCCAGTCAAAACTGACGATCTGCAATCCGATGCGCATGGTTGACGTAATACTCCAATTTATTGTTTCCCCTATCTATCATAGTGCGAATCACCAGAAACGCGAATCTGGCGCAGGCACAGCGATGCCGGGCGCGGCAATGTGAGCGTGGCGGGGGGATGCGCGGCGAACGTAAGCCTGGGCACAGCGCGCTGCGCCCCTGCACGCGCTATGGTTTGCTGATGACTTAAGCTGTTCCAGACAAAACCAGCCACCGATTTACGCGGGCGCAGCGCGCTGCCCGCTACAAGGGATTGATTATTTTCCTGGAACAGCCTTATGGCGCGCGGTACTACCAGTTATCCCACGACGGTTCAGCTTCGGCCACTTCGTCCAGGCGCGGGTAGAAGCGCTTGTGAACTTCGCCGAAGCGGATGAAATGGTGATCGCTTTCCTCAAAGGTCACGTTGCGGCTGATGACACGGCGCTGGGGCGAGGCGACCAGCACGACATCCGACTCAATCATACGGCCTGGGAAGACGATCATGCCGGACCCGATGCGGCAGTTATGGCCGACGGCGCTGCCCAGCACGATCTGGCCGACGCTGCCCAGTTCGCCGTCAATATTGGCGGCGCGGATCGGTTTCTGCGCGATGAGGTTGAAGTCAGTAAAGGTGCTGCCCGCGCCCACAAAGCTGTTGCGCCCGATCACGCACATCTGAAGGCAGGTGTTCTGGGCGATAATGGTGTTTTCCATAATGTGGGTAAGGTAGAGCGCGGCGCGGAACGGCAGAAAGCAGTTGTTGCCCACCGTGCTCATCATCAGCACGCAGCCGGCGTCGATGGTGACGTTATCGCCGATGGTGCAGTTATCCAGCACCACGCCCGCGCCGATGGAACAGTAGTCGCCGATTTTGGCGGGGCCGGTAATGATGGCGGAGGGGTCTATGGTGGTGCCGCGCCCGATTTCGACCGCGCCAGACGCGCTGAGCAGTTGTTTCTGCTCCATCACGCCGCGCCACAACAGCTTCAGTTTGGCGAAGACGCTGGTCTCGATCTGGGCATCCAGGCGCGAAGCGCGGGCGAAATTGCCGAAGATGATGCTGGCAAAGTAGATGTGAACCCAGCTTTCGATGGAGATGACGGCGCGCATGGGGGCATAGTGGGTGAGGTCGCCCTGCTTCATGGTCATAAAATCTGGCACCACATAGAAGCCAATTTCGCGGGCATCGCTGGGCACCACCACCGGCAGGATCTCGTCGGTATAGCCATCCGGGAAGTACCACAGGTCACACAGAAACATCACACCGCCGGTGGCGGGATCCAGCGCCGCCTCAAAGCCTTTGGTAAGGGGCAGCGTGTAGGTATGGAAGGCTTTGTCGCTGGCGGGGAAGGCCGCGCGGCAGGCGCGCCCGGTTTTGCGCGCGGTTTCCAGAAAGTAGATGAAGAATTCGCGGTCAAACCACAGGCTGTCACGGTAGACGATGGCCTCGCCCTGCACCCGCCGCAGATCCTCGCGGCTGTGCAGCGTAGCGCCGAGCGTAACGTCTGTGCCCAGCGTGGTAAGGATCAGGTTTTCGTGGTGGATCTTGAGCGGGATTGTCCCGATGGTGAGCAGGCTGGCTGGCTCATTAAAGGGCGGAACGTGCCGCGCATCTTCCAGAATGTAACGGTACATAAGGCCGGACTCCGGGTACGATCTACTTTGTGTACTGTTGATTATATAGCGGAATCCAAACCGTGCGAAAAGTCGTGCAGGGGGTGTTTGCACCTCGTGCTTGACACAAACCGTGAACGGTGTATACTAAAGTCAACAGTGTTTACAAACGTGAACACCGTGTTGCATCGGACGGGTTCAACGGAGTGCGGATGGACAGACGGGCGCAGCAGCGGGAAGCCACCCGCGACGAGATCAAACGGATTGCACGGGGGCTGATGGCGCAGCACGGCACCGGCGGCCTGGCGCTGCGGGCCATCGCGCGCGCGATGGGGATCACGCCGGGCGCGCTCTACCGCTACTATCCGAGCCTGGATGACCTCATCACCGCGCTGATTCTGGACGCGTTCAATGGGCTGGCGGATGCAGTGGCGGCGGCAGACAGCGGCGGCAGCGCTGGCAGGCGCTTCTACAATGTGCTGATGGCGTATCGCCAATGGGCGCTGGATCATGCGGCGGATTTCGAGCTGATCTACGGCACGCCCATCCCCGGCTACGACGCGCCGCGCGAGGTCACAGTACCGGCAGCCGCCCGCGTCAACGACACGATCCTGGGCATCCTGGCAGATGCGCAGGCGGACGGCGGGCTGCATCTGCCCGGCTACTATCACACGCTGCCAGAAAGCATCGCGGCCAGCCTGGGGCCAGCCCACACCGCGCTGCTGTACCTGGTGGCGGTGGGCTGGGCCAGGATTCACGGCATGATTATGCTGGAGCTTTTTCACCATACGCAGGGCGTGGTGGGCGATACCGAGGCATTCTACCGCCTGGAGGTCGCGCAGTTCCTGCGTCAGTTTGGGCTGGACGTGCTGTAACACGCCAACACCACCAGGCTTAAGACACACAGCACCAGCGGTTCACAGATGCTGAACCGATCCTGTTCGTCTTGTCAGATCACGGGTCGCAGACCCCCACCCTATGGAAAGGTCACACAGTCATGAACACAGAGAACCCCTTACACGTCGTCTTTGGCACTGGCCCATTGGGCATGTCCGTGGTGCGGGAACTGGTGCGGCGCGGCCAGCGCGTGCGGGTGATTAACCGCAGCGGCAGCGCCGCTGTACCGGCAGGGGTTGAGGTAACCCGCGCGGACGCCTACGAGCACGCGCAGACGGTGGACATCACGCGCGGCGCGGCGGTTGTGTACCAGTGTGCGCAGCCGGGTTATGCGGAGTGGGCGCAGAAATTCCCGCCGCTGCAAACCAGCATCCTGAACGCGGCGGCGGCCAACGGCGCGAAGCTGATCGTTGGCGAGAACCTTTACATGTATGGGCGGGTGCATGGCAGCATCCACGAGGCGCTGCCGTTTAATGCCACCAACCGCAAAGGGACGGTGCGCGCAAAGATGGCGCAGGAACTGATCGACGCGCACAAGGCCGGTAAGGTGCGCATGGCCACCGCGCGCGGCTCAGATTTTTATGGCCCGCTGGTGCTGGGTTCCGGCATGGGGGAGGTCACATTCGGGCGTATCCTGGCCGGGAAGAGCGCGCAGATCATCGGCGACCCGGATCAACCGCACAGCTACACGCACATCGACGACTTCGGGCGCACCCTGGTGACGTTGGGCGCACGCGATGACGCGCTGGGCCAGGCGTGGCACGTGCCCAACGCGCCAGCCATCAGCACCCGTGCCATGCTGGAGATGATCGCGGCGGAGGCCGGGCAAACGCTGAAGATCCAGAAGGCGGGAGCGCTGATGCTGACCGTCGTCGGGTTGTTTGTGCCCGACCTGCGCGAGATGAAAGAGATGCTCTACGAGTTCGAGGAGCCTTTTGTGGTGGACGATACGCGCGCCCGCAGCATCCTGGGGCTGGACGCGACAGCGCTGGCCGACGGCGTGAAGGAGACGGTCGCCTGGTACCGTCAGCACACGGTGTAGCCCCTGTGGGAGGGTGGCAGGGGCGCGGGGTGTTGCGCACAGCGCATGTATCGGGGCGCTGCCCCGATTACCCCGGCAGGGAGCAAAGCCCCCTGCACCCCGCATTCTGATCGTGTTCAGGTACCCGGACCAAGACCGGGTCAGGGCGCGGGGTGTTGCGCACAGCGGGTGTATCGGGGCGCTGCCCCTATCACCCCGGCAGGGTGTACCTGCTTACGCATTAGGGCTGCGTTGTTCTAGGGATCCTCATAGGCACCAATCGAACACGAGACCGCGGTATTGCGCGCCACGCCGCGCTGATCCGTCAGCGGGCACAGGGCGGTATCGGCCCCGGTGCGGATGAACGCATCCGTCGCGGCGGTGAAGGCGTGCGTCTGGGTGAGACCGCCGTTATCGGCCAGCGCTGCCAGCGCCGGGTTGGCGGTGGTGATGGACGGATCGCAGTTCAGCCCCCACTGCGCGTTGAAACCGCCTATCACCAGCGGGCCGCCGCCAGAGACGCACGGCGCGCCGGGGGAGGTGAGCAAGGTGTTGGTCAGGTACAGTGTGGACGCCCCATCAATGTTAAAGACTGACCCCGCCGTAAGCGTTGTATCCACCACTGTGCAGTTCAGCAGCTTGATGCTGGCGCTGCTGAGCGCGACCACGTTACCGTTGTTGCCGATGATGCCGTTGCCAGAGAACGTGCAGTTGGTGAAGCTTTGCAGCGGCGCATTCGCCAGGTACACGCCTGAACCTAACGATGCGCGGTTGTTGTGCAGGGTGGACG
>CAZQIJ010000386.1:0-4655 GCA_964592955.1 uncultured Anaerolineaceae bacterium | reverse complement strand
CGTGCGGGCCGCCCTGGCCGCCAGCGCGTCATCCGCCAGCGCCAGCGCCAGCGGCGCGCCGCTGCTGCCATAGGCCAGCCGCAGGGCCTGCTGTTCTTCGTGATACAGGTAGATATCTGCCGCGTCGATGCCGAAACGCTCGCGCAGGCTGGTCACGATCAGCGCCAGCAGCGCCCCCAGATCCAGCACGGTGGTCATCTGGCGCGATACCGCCACCCCCACTTCGAGGTCGCGGGTGCGGTCACTTACGCGCTGTTCCAGGCTGGCGTTCAGTTCGCGCACCTGCCGCAGCGACTCTTCCAGGCGTCCCGTCAGGCTAAGGCGTTCCTGCAGCAGCACGAAACGCTGCCCGGCAAAGACGCGCAGCATAAAGCCATCCGCCGCCAGCACCAGCGGCAGGTAGATCATCACTTCGATGTCGTCCAGGGTGCTGTTGGGGCGCAGAATGCCTGCCGCATTGAGCGCGGCCAGCAGCGCCAGCGTGACCAAAGACGCCGCCCCCACGCGCATCAACTGCACGCGATCCAGCAGCACCCCGGCGGCCACCACCGGCATACTCCACACCACCATCAGCGCGCTGTCCAGCACCTGCGGCAGGCTTACGCTGAGGGCGACCAGGTAGAAGACAATGACCAGCGTAACGCTGGCGCGGCGCAGGCTGCCCCGGTTAACGAGGCCCCCCACGCGCAGCACCAGGTAGAGGCTGACCAGCAGCGTGAAGATGACCGACATCAGGTTATCGTAGATCGGAAAGCTGGCTGCGGAGAGGGGCACGGTGGGCAGCCGCGCCGTGAACAGCAGCGCAGCCAGTGCCGCGAAAGCCGCTGCCAGCGCAAAGCGCGCAATCACCAGCAGCCCGTTGGCCTGGGTTTGTTCCGGGGTGCTGGGATAGGTGTAATGAACGCGGCGGATGTCCCGGAGCCAGTTGGGTGAGGCAGGTGCGGGTGGCGTCATGTGGCGCGCCGCCTTTCACTGTAAGATTCGATGGAACTGTAGATTTCCATGCCTGGGTCTTTTTCCTCTTCCGTAACTGCCTCTGCCCTGTGCTGTGGTGTGGGTGTACATTGAGGCTGCATGAATAGTCGCATGTGTTAACCTCAATCTTTCATAAGTATCCCATCGAATACGGACGGCTGCACGCGATCTAAGTTAAACCTGTCCTGGAAATAAGCTGCCGTACAGCGAAAGTTTCGCTGGCGCTCATCTGCGCGGTATACGCTCCTAATGGAGAAATCAAAACGAACACGCACAATCGTAGGGACGAGGCCTGCCTCGTCCGCCCCGGACAACGCAGGCGTTGTCCCTACAGGGGGTGTATCTGATTTGCGTTTTCCATAAGCATTATGCACGGTCTCCTGGCCGTGCCGCAGTGCCGCATAATCATACCAAATTTGTGCCACAAGATAGAGGTTGTATGAACAGAACCGATATTCACATCACAGCGTCCGTCTATGGGCTGGTAACGCCTGCCGAACAGATGGAAATCCGCAGCGTGAAGACGATGCTGCGCATCAGCAAAGAGATCGAACATGCGGTGATCCGCGACCGCGCGCGGGCCCGTGTGTTCTCTGGCTTTCAGCAGATGAGCGCGTTTGCGCGCCAGGCAGAGCGCTATCAGGCGCTGGCACAGCACGCCGAATCTGTGTATGTGTTCGCGCACATGGATATGCAGGCTCCGCCCATCGCTGGCGTTCAGTACGTCCCGCTGCCTGAAGAGCATCAGTTAACGAAAGAGTGGTTTGTGGTGGCAGATAGTCCCGGCTTCTTTACGGCGCTGGTCACCGAAGAGCTGCCTGAGCAGAAGCGCATGTTCAAGGGCATGTGGACGTTTGACGAAGAAATGGTGACGATCCTGCAGGAGTGGCTCTCCAACGCGGTGGGGGCCGCGCCACTGGCAGAAAGCGCGCGCGATTACCGCAACCACGCCCGGCTGGTATCGGCGATGGCGGCGCGCATCGCCGGGGGGTAGGCTGCCCTCATCCAAACGCCCGCTCTCGGCGAAACATCCGGGAGCGGGGGCTGCATCCCCAACCCGCAGCGACGCATGCACAGGCTTTTGCGTTCCGGGCGGCTTTGCGCTTCAATAGAGGCATGAAGACTGGAGTTGTGTCATGCTCAAAAGATGCGCCGTTGTGCTTGTGCTGCTGCTTGCCACCCTTACGTTTGCCCAGGCCCCCGGTCCGTCCGGGATGCTGCGCACGCGCCCCTACACGCTTGTGATGTCCCCACAGGCCGCCAGCGTGACGCTGGATCTGTTCGACGATGTGCGCCTCAGCGCCGTGAAGACGCACCTCACGCCGCGCGCGCTGAACCGCCCCGGTTTCATCTGGCATGGCGTGGTGCAGGGCGAGCCGTTCTCGCGCGTGGCGCTGTTGTGGGACGATAGCGGCCTGCGCAGCGGAGAGATCGTGCTGCCGGGGCGCGCCTACACCCTCACCGCGACCACCGTCACCGAAATCGACAGCGGCGCGCGCCACAGTCGGCAGGCTGTGCGCCCGGTGAACGCTGCCGCCCGCGCCCCCAGCACCCCGCGTGAAGACGACGGCAGCAGCATCACGCTGCTGGTGCTCTACACCCAGAACGCCCAGGCCATCGCTGGCGGGACGCCAGACGCCATCGAAACCGCCATCGAGGGCGCGGTGGCGCTGGCGAACACGACGTTTGCCGACAGCGGCATCGCCACACAGTTGACCCTCGTCCACATCGCGCCCGTTTTCTATCTGGAACAGCCCAACGTCAGTTTTGACGCCGACCTGATCAACCTCACCGGCAGCGGCGATGGCTATGTGGACGACGCGCACACCCTGCGCGACCAGTACCGCGCCGACCTCGTGCTGATGGTGGCCGGGACGTGGTTCAACAATTACTGCGGCACCGCGTGGCTGCCCGTCCCGCTGGATGCGGCCTATGGGTTCAGCATCGTGGAGGCGCGCTGCCTGGACGGTGTAACGCTGGCGCACCAGGTCGGCCATAACCTGGGCAGCGCCCACGACCGCGCCAACGCGGGCAGCCCGCCCGTGCTGCCCTAAGCCTACGGCTATCAGGATCCGGCCACCGGCCCCGGCGACAGCGCCGATTTCGTGACGCTGATGGCGCTGAATACCGGCGGCGCATGCCCGCCGCTCTACACGCCAGGGGTGTGCCCGGTGATCCCGCGCTGGTCGAACCCGCAGCAAACCTACGACGGGAAGCCGCTGGGGGTGGACGCCAACGCCCCAGACGGGGCAGATAACGCGCTCGCCGTCGGCCTCAACGCGGTGGTGGTGGCCAATTATCGCAGCGCTGCGCCCGGCAGCCTGGAACTGCTGACCAACGGCGGCATGGAACTGGACGCTGACGCCGACCGCGTGCCGGATTTCTGGGCACCGTCTGGGCTGGCGGCGGGCGACGGCGTGCTGTGCGCCATGAGCGTCCCCGCGCCGGATGGCGTGTGTGCCGTGAAGCTGGCGGGCGGCCAGCAGGCGCAGATCACGCAGGCGGTGAGCGGCGCAGGCTGGACGAGCGGCGCTGCCCTCAGCGTAAGCGCGCTGGTGCGCCGCAAGAAAGCCGTGAGCGGCGGCAGCCTGCGCCTGAAAGTGCTTTACAGCGACGCGCCCACCAGCAAGCTGAAGGTGAACATTGCACCGGGCAGCGGCGATTACGCGCCCGTGACCGGAGTGCATGTGCTAAGCGGCAGCGCCCACACCATCAAGCTCACGCTGCGCTATCAGGGGGCAAGCGGCGCGCTGTATTTCGACGCCGCCAGCCTGCGCGCGCAGCAGTGAGGCTACCTGACGTGTGACGAAAGGGCATTAGAGTCCTCGCGGCTTCAGAACCTTAACTTTTCATGAGCGGCGACCCGTGCTATGGTTCTGGCAGACGGTTGCTTACACATTATGACATGCGTGTCGTTCGCTGACGTGCTGAGGGTCTGAACACTATGCTGATTTCTGCCGGAATTATGGTTATCGTCTTCGGGTTGATCTGCCTCTTTGACAGTGAGCTGGCGTGGCTGATCCACGAGATGGACGCGCGCTTTGTGGGGCGCACGGCGCGCCGCAGCTCCCACTGGGAAACGCACATGATGCTGCAAGGCTTCTGCATGATTGTGGCTGGCGGCCTGGGCGTGATGGTGGGCGCGGGGCTGATAGGCTGAGCGCCGCACACGCCCTGGTGGCTTGCGGGTGCGGGGCAGCCTTTACCCCGCGCGCACATACCTGTAGCCCTTGCCGCGAATGTTCTTGATCTGGTCGCCCTCGCCCAGGTAGCGCCGCAGCCGGTGTACAGACGCTTCTAATGCCCGCTTGCTGGCGTCTGGATCATCCCACACCGCCTCCAAGATCTCCTGGAACGTTAGCAGCCGGTCGGGCTGGCGCAGGAAGTATTCCAGCAGCGCCCGGTCCAGCGGCGACAGCGATTCCATCTCTGCCGGCGCGGGTATGGTGGGCGGCAGGCTGCGCGGCGTGGTGCGTCGCAGAAAGTCTGCAAACAGCGCGCCGAAAATGCGGTGGACCCCCTGCTGCACATCCAGGTAGACCAGCGCCTTGCCCTCCAGCTTGACGGCCAGCGTGCCGGGCGCGCTGGTGATCTGGCCGCTTTCGCACAGGTCGCGCAGCGCGGCGTGTTCCTGCTCGTCCAGGCGGTTCCAGGTGAGGTTCAGCACACTTTCCACATGC
>CAZQIJ010000385.1:0-4656 GCA_964592955.1 uncultured Anaerolineaceae bacterium | reverse complement strand
TATTATTCTGCTGCTGCTGATCGTGGGCGCGGCCTGGAACGTCACGGCGGAAGATCAGAGTCCGTCCAGCGAAGCGTTCATCGCCCACTATGAAGCCACCTACGAAACCCTGCCGGATCAGTTCGCGGCGCAGGCTTATACCGGCACGTGGCTGATGGCTACCGCCGCCCGCTGTGCAGACAGCGCAGACAGCGCAGCAATCCGCGACGCGCTGGCCGCAATCACCGAATTCGACAGCCCGCTGGGCGTCTTCAGCTTCGACGAAAACCGCGACCCGGTACACGAACCGGTCGCGCAGATCGTGGAAGGCGGGCGCTTCACCGTGCTGGGCGCGGGCGAATAAGCGCCGCTTTATCTCGCAGCCGGGAGCCACGCGCTCCCGGCACATCCCCCCTCCACGCGCCAGGACAGCTCGCATATGGACACCTTCTTACAGCAGGCCGTGAACGCGGTCTCATTGGGCGCGATTTATGCGCTGTTTTCGCTGGGCTATGCGCTGGTCTTCCGCGGGCGGGGCGTGCTGAACCTGGCACACAGCGCCCTGTTCGCCTGGGGCGCGCTGGTGGGCGTGGTGGCGGTGCGCCTGCTCGGTTTGCCGGTGTGGCTGGCGCTGCCCGCCGCGATGCTGGTGACCGGGCTGCTGGGCCTGGCGCTGGAATATGCCGCGTTTCGCCCGCTGCGCCAGCGGGGCGCGCCGCGCATCTCGCAGCTCATCAGCAGCATCGGCGCATCGATCCTGCTCGTGAGCACGGCGCAGATCGTGTATCAGAACCTCATTGGCGAGGTACAGTCGTTCTTCCCGCGTGACCTCATCCCGTCCACCCCCATCGTCATCGAGGGTCTGGGCATCAGCGTAACGCCCATCCGCGTGATGGTGCTGGCGCTGGCGCTGGTGCTGATGCTGGCGCTGAACGTGCTGGTAGCGCGCTCGCGCGTGGGCCAGCAGATGCGCGCGGTGGCCTATAACCAGCGCACGGCCAGCCTGCTGGGGGTCAATGTGGGGCAGATTTTCGTCTTCACGTTCTTCCTGGCCGGGGCGCTGGGCGGCGCGGCTGGCGTGCTGTATGGGCTGGTCTTCACGACGGTAGACCCGTTCATCGGCCAGGATGTGGCGCTCATCGGGCTGACCGCCGTCGTGCTGGGGGGGATGGGCAGCATCAACGGGGCGGTGTTGGGCGGCTTTCTGGTGGCCGCCATCCAAACGGCGAGCATCAGCATCGGCGGCAGTGATTACCGCAACGCCATCGTCTTCCTGCTCTTGTTTGTGCTGCTGCTGGTGCGCCCGCAAGGGCTGCTGGGCGAGCCAGACTCCACCCGCGCCTGAGCGCCGCGTGGGTGTACAGGGTTGTGGTCGGCGGGCGGGCGCGCCGTTGCGCGCCCCTACACCGACGACGTATCGAAATCGCCGGTCCACCCGCGCCTTCGCGGTTCACGAACCGGCGGCCATGCACAGCATGTGTGGGCGCGCTACCCCTTCACCGCGCCTTCCAGCGTGTTGGTGAGGAACTGGCGGCGCGTGTAGACGATGATGGCGAACAGCGGCACCGTGAGGATCACCGCGCCGGCCATCAATTCCTGGGGCGAAAGCGACGCGCTCAGAAATTTGATGGCAGAGGCAATGGTGCGCGCTTCTGGCGGGACCGAGACGAGCGTAATGGCCAGCAGATATTCGCTCCACACGCTGACGAACGTCGCCAGCCCGCTCGTCACCAGCAGCGGCGTGGCGATGGGCAGCAGCACCCGCGTGAACAACTGGAAGGCGTTCGCGCCGTCCACATAAGCCGCCTGCTCGATATCGGGCGGCAGCTCGCGGAAGAAGATCACCATCGACAGCGTGACGGTGGGCAGCACGAAAATCGGATACACCAGAATCAGCGAGGCGATGGTGCCCGTGAGGTGCAGATCCCGCATGAGCGCGAAGACGCTGGGCAGGATGGCGATGGTGGGGAACAGGCTCATAAAGATGACGATATAGCGCACCACGCCGCGATAGCGAAAACGGAAGCGCCCCAGCGCATAGGCCGCCAGCCCGCCAAACAGCAGCCCGATGAACGTGACTGATCCGGCCACCACCGCGCTGTTGACGATGCTGCGCACGAACAGGCTGTTCTGAAGCACGCTCACGTAATGTTCGAGCGTGGGCTGGGTGGGCAGCGCCATCGTGGGGGCTGCATCGGTTTCGCCAACGCCTTTCAACGAGGTGTTCAGCGCCCAGTAGAACGGCAGCGCAGAATAGACGATCAGCAGGGTTACGAGAATCCAGAAGGCGAGTCGTTGCAGCATCAGTCATCCAGCCTCAGCACACGCAGGTAAATGATGGTGAAAAACAGAATGATGACGAAGATCGTCATACTGATGGCCGACGCCTGACCCAGCCGGTTGTCCACCGTAAGGATCTGCTGGGCATAGGTGGCCATCGAATGCGGGGTGCCGCCGGTGAGCAGGTCGAAGATATCGAAGACGCGCAGCGAGATCATGGTGCGCAGCAGCACCGCAATGCCGATGTATGGGCGCATCATGGGCAGCGTAATAAAGCGGAAGCGCTGCCACGCGTTCATCCCATCCACCCCGGCGGCTTCATAGATCTCTGCCGGGATGCTCACCAGGCCGGGCAGCAGCAGCAGCGCCATCGCCGGGGTTTCCTTCCACACGATGACGAGGATAAGCGCCGGGAGCTGCCACAACGGGTTGATCAGCCAGGCCTGCGGCTGCTCGATAAAGCCGAAATTCAGCAGCACAGAGTTCAGCGCACCCGCCGCGCTGTCATCCAGCATCACCAGCCAGAACTGCGCCGCGATTAACGTGGGGATGGCCAGCGGGATGAGCAGCGCCAGGCGCAGCAGGCCGCCGCCCCGGAATTTGGCCGCCAGCACAGACGCGATCACGAAGCCGAGCAGCAGTTGGAACGTGACGGCGAACACGGTGAACGTCAGCGAGGTAAGCACGGCCTCGAAGAAGATCTGGTCGCGCGCGCTGATGATGAGCCGCATGCCGATAACGTCAAATTCTGCCACCGGGCGGTACCCATAGGCGCGGTAATTTTCCCCCAGCACGCCGCGCGGGTTAGGGTAAACCGCCACCCGTTCGCCGCCGCGCTCTTCGGTGATGCACTCGCCGGTATCATCGTGAATACACTCGATGCTGTCCAGGCGGATGCCCAGCAGCTCCGCATAGTTGTTCAGCCCCACAAAATCCGCCTCGCGCGTGGCGGTGAAATTCTGGTTGGTGAGGCTGGTGATGAAAACCTGTTCCAGCGCCCACCCCCCCAGAAACAGGAAGATGATGAGCGATGGCACAAGCAGGTTCCAGGCCGTGCGTGTATTCTGCTGGCTAACGTCTTCGTCGCCGCGGAAGGTGGTGTAATTGATGAGCAGGTACACCAGCGCGCTGGCCCCCACGAACAGCACCCAGGGCAGCAGCGGTGCCTGGATGAGCACAGCCCGCCCCACCAGCAGCGCACCCGCAATCATCAGCCAGAAAAGGATGGAGCGGGCCCAGCGCGCCGCGCCGATGTGCCGGGTGGATAAGCGCCGGGCCAACTGGAGCAGCAGCACCCCGCAGACGAAGGCCAGCAGCGGCAGCACGAAGCCCACTTCCTGCAGCAACCGCCACACTGCCGTACTCAGATCGTCGAAGACATCCCGGTGCGCCAGGGTACTTACGAAAGGAAAGGCGATGAGCAAAAGCCCAACAACCACGAAATATGCCATAATCAGCGCCAGGCGCAGCCCATTTAACGGCGTCACACGCACCGGCTCACGCGCCAATACCATTCAAGCCCCCTCTTTTTGCCTCTATGCACCTTGCAGCGGATCTATTACCACGTGTAACGATTGTAGCATTGGTCTGCCGCTGGCGCTAACGAGACTCTCAACCCTGTGCAGGCCGCAGCGCCCCACCGCCACCGCGCCACACATCTTACCGCCTATGCGCGTGTTTTAAAAGTTGCGGGTATGCGGTAGAATGGTTGCATGACAACGAGAAAACCCTACCCAAGTGACCTGGACGACGCCGCATGGAGCAGGATTGAACCCCTGCTGCCAATCACCCAAATGGGACGCCCGCATAAGCATGGCCAGCGCGAGTTACTGAATGCAATCGGGTATGTTTTGCGCAACGGGATTTCGTGGCGTGCGCTGCCGCACGATTTCCCACCGTGGCAAACGGTGTATTCCTTCTTTCGCCTTATGGTGAAACGGGGGGATATGGGAAGCGGTGCATGAGCAAGTGCCGGATCAGCCACGCCCACACGCCGCACAAGCAGCCGAACCCGGCCTGTTGATTGCCGATAGCCAAGCGGCACAAACAACAGAACCAGCGGGCCTGGCGGCTGCGCGGCAACCTGATGGTGGGTCGCACGCGGCAACCTGATGGTGGATGGCGTGGGAATGGGTGTGGCGGTCTGGGTGCATGCTGCCCACTGGCAGAACTTATGGATCAACCAATACGAATACGCACAATCGTAGGGACGCGGCCCGACATCGCCCGCCGCCGACCACAACGCGGACCGGCCATTTCATCGCGGCGTTGGTGTAGGGACGCGGCCTGCCGCGCCCGCCACCGCCGACCCTGCCGCCTCTGTGCCAGGGGAAGGGTTCCCTTGGCTAGTGCTTGTATGTCAGCGTGCCGGTTGTACACCCACTAAAGTGGGTAGAG
>CAZQIJ010000384.1:0-4662 GCA_964592955.1 uncultured Anaerolineaceae bacterium | reverse complement strand
GGGTGCGACGGGCAGCGTGTCTGCATCGCTGCCCTTTTTCTCCGGCTTGGGGGGCGTGTCGGACGTTTGGCGCGGATCGCTGGCACTGCGAGCCGGTTTCTGGGGCGTATCTTCGGGCTTACCGAACAGGCGGCGGAACAAGTCCATATTACTCAGACTCCAGTCTTGGTTGGGTGCTTGGTTAACTATTTGACCAGCGGCAGGGCATACAGCGTTTTGTCCATAGAGCCGATGAGAATCACATTCTCGCTGATGAGCGGCGCTCCGGTAATCTGCCCCCGGGTTTCAAAATGCCACATTTCTTTGCCCGTCCGAATGTCCAGGCAGTAGAAGTTGTTATCCGTAGCGCCAAAGTATACCTTATCCAGGTGTACCGCCGCCGTAGCGACAATGGGCTTGGGCAGAATAAAGCGCCAGCGTTCGCGCCCGGTTTCAGCGTTCACCGCATAGAAGCTGCCATCGGCAGAGCCGAAGTACAGCGTGCCTTCCTCCAGCACCGGCTGCGCGATGATGGGCCCGGCGGTGCGGAAGCGCCACAGCGTATAGCCGCTGGTGGCATCCAGCGCATACACGAAGCCGTCAAACGAGCCGATATAACAGATGTTCTCTTTCATATCGACCATCGGCGACGAGTTGATCCCGCGTTTGGCGCGAATGCTCCATTTACGTTTGCCAGAAAGCTCCAGGCCGATGATATCCCCGGCGTCGCTGGCCGCGATCACCAGGTCATTGGTCACAAACGGGCGCACGCGCACCGGGGTGGCCATGTCATATTCCCACAGCGACCGGCCATTACCGGCCACCAGCGCATACAGCTTGCCGTCGTCGCTGCCGAAGAACACGTGACCATGCGCCACATTGGGGGCCCCGCGCACGCGACCGCGCGTGCTGTAGGACCAACTGATGCGCCCCGTGCGCACGTCCAGGGCCGTAAACGTGTTGTCTTCTGACCCGAACAGCACCAGTTTGTTGGCTGTATCGATGGCCGGGGTAGTGGCGATGCCGCCTTTGGTGGGGTACTTCCACATGAATTCGCCGGTGGCAGACTTCAGCGCCCACAGGTTGGTATCATAGGATCCCACATACACCATGTCCATGTGTACCGCCATGCCGCCGCGAATTTCGTCTTCGGTCTTGAACCGCCAGCGCGGTTCGATGGCCCCGCGCCCGGCCCCGCCCGGCAGATCTTCAAAGTAGGATGTGCTGTCTGGCACGCCGCTGGCACTGCCGCTGTTGGCCGGGCTGATGGTCACGCCCTGCGCGGCGGCGCTGCTTGTGCGGAACTTCACCGCTTCCAGCGCCGCTTTCATATCCACACACGTCTGGTAGCGTTCTTCCGGCTTCAGCGCCAGCGTTTTATCCACAATGGTGGCAAAACCGGGCGGGCACTTGGGGTTCAGCTCGGTAATCGAACGCTCGTGGAAGCTGAAGGGCGGCTCCAGGCGCGGGTCGCGCCGCGTGAGGATGTGATGCAGGGTGGCACCCAGCCCATAGATATCGCTGACGGGCGTCACGTCCCCTTTGTACTGTTCCGGTGCAGAGTACCCCTCGGTGCCGATCATCGTGTTCTTGATGCCGCTGACGAAAATCTTGGCGATGCCAAAGTCGATAAGGCGCACCTGGCCGCGACCGTCAATCATGATGTTGGCCGGTTTCATATCGCGGAACATGATCGGCTCTGGCTTGTGGCTGTGCAGGTAATCCAGCACATCGCACAGCTCTATCGCCCAGTCCAGCACTTTTTCCACCGGCAGCTCGCGCGTTTTCTGCAGCAGCATTTCAAGGTCATTGCCGTTGATATACTCCATGATGAGGTACGCGCGATCGTTCACATCAAAAAAGTCGAAGATCTTCGGGATCGCCGGGTGGCTTAGCGTTGCGAGAATGTTTGCTTCGCGCTGGAATGTTTTGATCTGGGCGGCGCGCATCGAAGGATCAATGTTGATGTTCTGCATTTCCTTAATGGCCACCAGCCGCTTGGCATCAGGAAAGTGCAGGTCGCGCGCCTGATAGACGGTCCCCATACCGCCACCCCCGGCCACGCCCAGAATGCGGTAGCGAGACATCAGTACTGTGTTGGCTTTCAGCGCCCCTTCCACGTAACCGGGGTCGCTTTGGCCGCCGAATTGGGTTGTTTCAGGCATAGTCTAAGCCTATTCTCTTGACCAATGAGCGAAAGATGATGGATGATCTCTTGATTTATTATAGAGAAGCTACCAGAATACTGCAATCAGTCAACCTCAAGTATTCGCAGGCTTATGGCGCTTTCTCTCTATTTGCACATTCCGTTCTGTACGACGAAATGCACCTATTGTGCGTTTAACACCTATACCCACCTGGAAAACCTCATCCCGGCTTTCGTGCGTGCGCTGCTGCGCGAAGTCCACCTTTTGGCGGACTCTGCCCCGCAGCGCCTGCCGGTGGGCACCCTGTTTTTTGGCGGCGGCACCCCCACGCTGCTCTCGCCACAGCACTTCCAGCAGATCCTCGGCGCGGTTTATGAGCGTTTCGAGGTCGCGCCGGATGCAGAAATCACCACCGAGGCCAACCCGAACGATCTCGACCTCGCCTATCTGCGGGCGCTGCGCAGCGCAGGCATTAACCGGCTCAGCATCGGCATGCAGTCGTCCAACGAGGCGGAGCTGCGTTTGTTTGCCCGCCGCCACGATCTGGCCGCCGTTCGGACGAGTGTACCGGCAGCGCGCGCGGCAGGTTTCGACAACATCAATCTGGATCTCATCTATGGGATCCCCGGTCAGACGCTGGCAACGTGGCGCGCCACCCTCGATGAAACGCTGTCGCTTGCACCAGAACATCTTTCATTATATGCGCTTGGGCTTGAAGACGGTACTCCGCTTAAGTCCTGGGTTGAATCTGGCGAAGTTCCCACGCCGGACGATGACCTGGCGGCAGATATGTATGACCTGGCCAGCGACCTGCTGGCGGCGGCAGGGTACGCCCAGTACGAAATCAGCAACTGGAGCAAACCCGAACGCCAGTGCCGCCACAACCTTCAGTACTGGCGCAACCTGCCCTATGCCGGCCTGGGGCCTGGCGCGCACGGCTTCGCCGGTGGCGTGCGCTATGCCACGCTGCTGAACCCCCAGCGCTACATCCAGGCCATCGACCAAGGCGCGGCGCGCAGCTTCCCCCACACCCCCGCCACCATAGACGCGGTCACCGTCACGCGCGAGGCCGAAATCGCCGAAACGCTCATGATGGGGCTGCGGCTCACCCAGGAAGGCATTGTCCGCGAAGACTTTCGCCAGCGCTTCGCCATCGACCTGCTTGACCTGCACCGCGCCGTGATCGAGAAGTATGCAGGCTATGGGCTGCTGCACGTGGACGATACCCGCATCACGCTGACCGCGGCCGGCCGCCTGCTGAGCAACACCATCTTCCGCGAGCTTGTGTAGCGCGGGCGGCGGGTGTGCGCACACGCGCTTGCGAATTCGCCCTCTCACACAACTTGCGTTATGCTTTTCCCTGAGGCTGTTCCAGACCAAAAAAAACGCGCGCTGCGCGGCGTAAACAAGCAGGGGCATGGCAGGGCGTGCCCACCGGGTGATTGATTATTTTCCCGGAACAGCCTGAGGGGGAGCATCGCATGATCGCAATTTACGATACCACGCTGCGCGATGGCACGCAGCGCGAAAATATCTCGCTGTCTGTGGCAGATAAGCTCAAAATTACCGGGCTGCTGGATGAGCTGGGGGTGGCCTACATCGAGGGCGGCTGGCCGGGTTCCAACCCCAAGGACGCGGCCTACTTCGACGCCGTGCGCGCCATGACGCTGCGCCATGCCAGAATCGCCGCCTTTGGCTCCACCTGCCGCAAAGGGGCAGACCCCGCCTCAGACGATCAGATCCGCGCGCTGGTGGACGCGCAAACCCCGGTGGTTACGGTGGTGGGCAAAACCTCCATGCTGCACGTCACGCAGGTGCTGCAAACCACGCCAGAAGAAAACCTGCGCATGATCCGCGAGAGCCTGCGCTACCTCAAAACGCTGGGCAAAGAGGTCATCTACGACGCCGAACACTTCTTCGACGGCGCGAAGCTGGACTTTGAATATGCGCTGGACACGCTGCGGGCGGCGCTGGAAGGCGGCGCAGATTGCATTGTGCTGTGCGATACCAACGGCGGATCGCTGCCCTGGGAGGTGGCGCGCTATGTGCAGACGGTGCGCGAAGCCTTCCCGCACGCCCAGACTGGCATCCACACCCACAACGACGGCGAGCTGGCCGTTGCCAACACGCTGGCCGCGGTGCAGGCCGGCGCAGTGCATGTGCAGGGCACCATCAACGGTTATGGCGAACGCTGTGGCAACGCCAACCTGTGCAGCATCATCCCGGATCTTGAGCTGAAGATGGGCTACCCCTGCGTGCCGCCGGGGGCGCTGCGCCACCTGGTGAAGCTCTCGCGCACGGTGGCAGAAATCGCCAACCTCGCGCCAGACGCGCACCTGGCGTATGTGGGCAAAAGCGCCTTCGCGCACAAGGGCGGGATCCACGTGGCGGCCATCCGCCGCAATGTGGACAGCTACCAGCACATTGATCCCGCGCTGGTGGGCAACGAGATGCGCATTCTGGTTTCTGACCTGTCTGGCCGCGGCAATGTGCTGAGCAAGGCCGAAGAATTCGGCCTGGACGTGACGGACACGGC
>CAZQIJ010000383.1:2732-4664 GCA_964592955.1 uncultured Anaerolineaceae bacterium | reverse complement strand
TCTGTTTCGGCATAAATCTCTCTCCTTGGGCGGTGGGGAGTCCGGCTTCCATCCCATGATTGTCGCGTAGATCGGAAAATTGAAGCGCAGTGTCGTGAGAAACGTCCCTCATGCCAGCACAAACCCAGCGAGTGTCAAGAGAAAAGGGATTGGGTGTTCTCCATTAGTGAAACGTAGGAGCGCTGGAAACGCGCGAGCATTCCGCCGAACAAGACCAGGGTCATAAAACGGTTGCCTTCGCCAACTCCATTTCGCTGCACAGTCGGCGGTTCTCTGCTTCCAAGTCATTCTGTTCGCTCGGTTTCACATCGCCCGTTATTCGGTACATCTGATACTGTTTCTTCCACTTATTCAGCAGTCCTGGCGTGATCCCCAGTTCATCTCCGCTCTGGCGCACGCTTTTCCGCTCATCCCCAACAAGCGCAATGCCGCTTGCCTGAAGATCATTTCGTACTGCCGTTTGTCCATCGCCATTTCCGGCTTCCTTTTATGGAGTATCACGAATAGCCGGTTCCTCTACGACTTGGGGTGAAGCTCACACCATCAAGGAGACAGGTCACGATGGAGCGCGTAGTCGAGAGCAGAATCCACCCCTGTGCGCCATGCGTTGATCGTCTCTTCGATTAGCACATCCGGCTCCATCGGTGACTCGCCGATCTTGGGGTAAGGCTCGACGAATCCCGTCGCGTAAACGATCAAAAGACCAGAATTAGGCAAAGTGAAAGTATTCGCGGGACCGGGACCGTTGACACGTCCGCCAGTCGACTCACCGACCAATGTTGCCCGTGTTCTGGTACGCAAATCCGCTGCATTTATCACAGCACTCGAAAATGTGTAGCGCCCGATGAGTACAAAAAGCCGCTCTGGCTGATTGAGGGTCTCTCGCTGTCTAATCTCATGGATGAACGGGTCAAGGATGCTGTCGCTCCCACCGCCATTCCTGCGAAGATCAACGATGATGCGTGCGATCCGGTGACTGTCGATAAAAGCGAATAGGTCGTTGTTGAACGCCGAAAAGGGATAGTCTGGATTATCGTTGCACTCGTTGTATTGGAAGTACAGGGTTTCTGTCTCTGGCAGGTATTCAAACCAGTAAAACGGGTCGCGCATTTCCACACTGATCGGGCGTTCCAGCGGCATTACATCATAAATGGTAAGCAGAGTCGGCACGGGTTGATTGGCGCCGACAATCTCGACATCGATATTTATCGTCACATCGTCGCCCTCAAGTTGTAGTGGCAAGCTGTCCGGGCTTGGAATCAAACCGAGCGCATGGAGCAGACGCGGTGTCCGTAGGTACATGAGGCGGACAACGCTCCCATGCTGCGGTGTCTCATTGACGACCAGGGAATTGAGGGTGTTAAACGCGGACTCAATTGGTATCTCGCCCACCGCCAAGATACGGCGACCAATGATCTCGGCGTATTCCGATGGCGCAGACGAGATATAGACATCCTCTTCAAATGCCCTGATCCCAAGTGGTACTAACGCAAAGCGGGATGGCTCAGCCAAAAGGTCAACCTGCGTATGTTCATCGCCGATGCTTGCCACGATCGCCATTAACGCGACAACGATTTGGTCATCTGTCAATTCCGGGATCGCTGCGTGCAGATCAGCGACAGCAGCTTCGAACTCCGCACGGCTTGTGATGCGAAAGGCATCATAGTGTAGGCGTGCAATCTCTGTGGCGAAGTAATCCACATCTTGCCGCCAGCGGTCATCGCGCGTGGCGGCAGGTGTTGGGAATGGTGCTGGCTCTAGCGATGAGCGTTGAAGCACAGAATACGCCACCAACACGATGAGGATCACCGCTAGTCCGGTTACACCAATAGCAATGTTACGGTTGAGAGATGAATGAGGCACAGGGAATCTCCGAAACAATAAGCAACTAGACTTTTACACTGCCAGCGCCAGCAGAAAGGTAATGCGCCC
>CAZQIJ010000383.1:0-2722 GCA_964592955.1 uncultured Anaerolineaceae bacterium | reverse complement strand
GCAGAAAACAGAGCATCGCCGCCACTGAAAGCGACATACGCACCACATTCAGCCAGAAAAAGCGCTGTCGAACACGCGTCCAATCGGGCGGCGGGGAGTCCGCTTGCCATCCCATGATTGTCGCGTAGATCGGAAAATTGAAGCGTAACGTCGTGAGAAACGTCGCCCACGCCAGCACTAACCCGGCAAGTGTTAAGCGAAAGCCAATGCTAACAACGGCGGTACGCATGTCCAGCAAAATCAGGATGGGCGCGATCATCGGCAGCAGCATGATTACTGTGATCACCGGGTGTCCTTTGGCAGCAGCCAAGAACACTTGTATCGCCTTGATATATTCTATGACGGTCAATCGCAGCCACATGCGCTGAAGAATGCTCACCAGTGTAAGCATCAACCCGGCAAGCAGCCCCGCTGCCGACCCGCTGACCATCAATATCACATCCGTGAATGTCATGAGTATCCTTTCTGGTCGTTACGACTTGCTCACCTGCCATTGTCGGCGGCGTGGATTACCATTCTCATAAGTCGTGCTGCTGACGCGCTGTAGGAATAGCTCGAACAGGATGTAATGCGCTTTTGGAGAGTACAGCGCATACGAGTCATATTCAGCGCGTTGTTGTACATCCGTGATTAGCCCTGCCTCCCCATTAATTAAGAACTCGCCGCCGCCACCGTTCCAATCCTCAACCGCACAGTGGAGGGCAAAACGCGGGTCACGCCGCAAATCATGCCCTTTGGGGGAAGTCGGTTCCATATACAGGTAAAGATGCCCGCCGCCAATGACCGGAGTGACAGGATGCAGACGGGGTGAGCCATCGGCGCGAATCGTCGCAAAGTAGGCGACGCGGCTGGCGAAACGCAGTCTGCCGAAAGTGGCAAGCTCCGGCGCGGCGGACTCAAAATCAGCCCATGTGTTATTCATACAGACCTCCGTTTCAGCAGCAGCACGCCGCGTCCATACAGTGACAGAGTGGTCATGCCAACGATGATCGCCAGCAGGGTATAGCTCAACAGCAAGTCAGGCAGCAGCAGCGCGAGCACGACACCGTACAGCAGCGCACCGAAGTATTTGCCCATCGGATCATAGACTGGCGCTTTGAATCGGGCGGTCAGGACGAACTGCCCGAACATGCCCCCAATGAGCATCAGCAGCCACGCCGGGTACACGCCATGCGCGACTAGCATCCCGAAGGCGGCGAACAGAACCGTGAAATCTGCCGATGCGTCCAAATACGCGCCAAAGCTAGAGCAGACATGCCAGCGGCGTGCCAACCAACCATCCAGCACATCGGACAGCATAATGAGCATCAGCAGCCCCACCGCCAGCGCCACATCGTAGCGATCCAGCGCGGTGATAAGTGGCAGGACAAGGGCAAACCGCAGGCTGGTGATGCTGTTGGGCAGGTGTTTTAGCAAACTCATTCCTTCACCTCCGCACCCTTCGCGCGCCCAACACGCGGCGTAGCAACCGCACACGCCACGACCAGCGGCGTTCCGCCAGCGGTCTTAGCCCTAAACTCGCTTCCGCTACATCCAACGAGTCTTCAATCAGCGCGTCGTGCAGCGGGCGAAAGACGAGCGGCCACGAGAGCAGTGCTGGACCCGTCGTTCGCATCGCCAAGACATGCCGCAGGCGCGTGCGTGTCTGGTCCAGCGGTTCGATGAAATAGGCATGGGTGCCGTGAAAGCCACGCGGCGCGATAAAGCGAAAGACAATCGACTCGCCCGGTGTGTAACTTTCGACGGTGTAGCGAATGGGTCCATGTCCGCCAACCGCGCCCACTCCCAGTGGACGGTCAAAGCGCATGGCGGGCCACCACTGGCGCGACCATAAGCGATCCTCATTTGAAGCCAGTGAAGCCATCAACGCGGCAAGCTGATCTTGACTCGTCGCCAGCGTGCGTTCGTGCACGTTCATCACATCCACCATATCCTGTTCTCCTGTTTTTACTGTTTTACGCCCTATCCTTCGGGGAGTTGCAGCGTCGCCGCCGCTGCGCGCATCGCCTCATACGGATCATCTGTCCCGTAAAGGTCATCAATCGGGCGTAGCTGCCACACCTCGAGCAGTGTCACCAGCGTACCGTTTGCCCCGCTCACAAGCTCGCGCATGACTGTGTTGGCGGGATCTGTTTCGCCCAAACCGGACAAAATGGCAACGACAGGCATTCCATTCAGATCGCCCACGCGTGCTAAATAGCTTTGTATTGGGCGCGCTGGACTCCATGTGTAGGACTGCGCTCCCAAGACCAGCAGATCATAAGCGGCTAAATCGGTAGGGGTCTGGGCGCTGGCAGTCGTCAGGTCTACACGCCAGTCGCCCTGTACCAGCCCTTCGACGAAGCCATTCACCACGCGCGTTTGCAGGTCGCTCTGTCCGGGGTGATAGACCACAAAAGCATAGCCCTCCCTGCCATCGGGGTTGAAGGGCGTAATGACGCTGACCACTTCGACATTTACCCATGGCATCAGGATCACGTTCCAGATCAGCACCCCGGCGATACTGAAAAGCACAACGCTGATCAACAAACGTGGGGCTTGATGACGCTGGCGCAGCGTGACGAACAGCAGTGCCGCCCCGCTGGAGAGCCACGCCGCTGCGGTGATTATCCCGTTGTAGGGCAGCGCCAACAGCCCGAACAATAAAAGGAACGCGAGTGCGAAGGCGGCTAGTGGAGAATCAGCCTGAAAACGTTGAATGTCGCCGTGTCTGCTGAAGCAC
>CAZQIJ010000382.1:0-4667 GCA_964592955.1 uncultured Anaerolineaceae bacterium | reverse complement strand
CTGGCGCGCAACTCGACGCTGCTGCTGGAAGCCAACCTGCGCCTCTACCTGGATAACAGCGCACGCGACGATGCAGGGATCAACCAGAAGTTATTTTCTGACCGGCTGACGGCGCGCGCCATATCGCACACCTACATAATCAACACGGTCGGGGAGCACGACAATGCATACTGGTCTGCACACCTTTCCGAATACCTGGATTTTTATGGCCGCACCTGGCCTAAAAATTACGACGCGCTCCCAGGCTGCCTGGAGCCGAGTCCCTGACGTTTACGGTTGTCCTATAACGACGAGGTCTAACGAAACTGATGCCGATGTTTGAAATGTCCTCAGGTTCAATGTGGGCTGCGCTGCACGATGGCGCTTCCCCACTGGTGCTGGTACACGGCGCTGGCGGGTCGCACCTGGATTGGTCACCAGCGCTGCGCCGCGTCAGCCAGTTGGTGGTTGATCTGCCTGGTCATGGCAAAAGCCCCGCTCCCGGGTACGAGACCATTTCGGCCTATGCCGCCGCCGTCATGGATCTGCTTGCGTTTGCCATGCCTGGGGTGCGCCCTGTTATCGCCGGTCACAGTATGGGAGGGGCCATCGCGCAGATGCTGGCGCTGGATTTCGGCGAGCGGATTGCGGGGCTTATCCTGGTGGGAACAGGCGCAAAGCTGAGCGTCCATCCTGATATTCTGGGGCGTGTGCGCGAACACCCGGAAGAGGTGGGCAGGCTGCTGCACGCGTGGCTGTGGGGCGACGCCGCTGCAGACGAAATGCGCGACCTGGGCTATGCCCAGTTCATGAAGACGCCGCCGGAGGTCATCTATGGGGATTATCTGGCGTGCAATACGTTCGATGTGCGCGCACGGCTGAGCGAAATCCGGGTGCCCACCCTGGTTATCGCCGGTAGTGCCGACCGTATGACCCCGCCCAAGTACAGCGCCTACCTCAAAGACAACATCGCAGGTGCCGAACTGGTGACGATTGAGGGGGGTGGCCACATGATGGCACTGGAACAACCGGAGGCCGTCAGCACAGTTGTGCGAGACTGGCTTGACAAAACAGGGCTTTATCCGCATAGTAGCGGCGGTTAGAACAGCAGTAAGGATTTTCAATGAGCGCCAGACGTAAAACAACCGTAGCCGTGATTTTTGGAGGTCGCAGCGTTGAGCATGATGTGTCGGTGGTCACTGGTCACCAGATCATGCGGGCGTTCGACCCGGAGCGGTTTGAGGTGCTGCCGGTTTACATTTACCGCGATGGACGCTGGTACACCGGAGATCCTTTGTGGGACCTGGATAATTACCCGAACGAGATCACCAGCCATAAGGGGATTGAGTCGGTCATCCTGTCGCCTTCGACGCAGCATCACGGCCTGATCGTAAACCCGATCGTGGGTCGCTTTCAGAAAAACGAGATCCGCCGCGTGGATGTTGTGTTTCCGGCCCTGCACGGTTCACATGGCGAAGATGGCGCAATTCAGGGGTTGTTTGAACTGGCAGACATCCCGTATGTGGGATGCGGCGTGCTGGGATCTGCATTGAGCAACGACAAGGCGATTACGAAGATGATCCTGCGCCAGCACGCGATCCCGGTGGTGGATGATGTCGTGCTGACCCGGTCAGACTGGCTGGAAAAACCAGACGAAATCATCGCGCGTATTCACAGCACGCTGGCCTACCCGCTGTTTGTTAAACCCGTGACGTTAGGCTCCAGCATCGGCGTTGGCCGTGCGGAAGACGAAGCGATGCTGCGCGCCTCCATCGATGTTGCGGTGAATTTTGACCGCCGCGTGATGGTCGAAACCGCAGTCATGGGCGGCAGCGAAATCAACTGCGCACTGCTGGGCAATGGCAGCAGCATTGAGGCGTCGGTGCTGGAGCAGCCGGTGAGCTGGGAGCAGTTCCTCACCTATGAGGAGAAATATATGCGCGGCGGCCAGGGGATGAAGAGCGCAGAACGCATCATCCCGGCACCCATCGCTGAAGGGCTTACGGACCAGATCAGGCGTTATGCCATCGATGCGTTTCGGGCAGTAGACGGACGTGGCACAGCGCGCATCGATTTTCTGGTGCGTGGCAGCGAGATCTTCCTCAATGAGATCAACACGCTGCCTGGGTCGCTGTCATTCTATCTGTGGCGCGAAACCGGCTATGCACCGCGCGAGGTCGTAGAGCGACTGGTGAAGCTGGCACAGGACGCGCACGCCGAAAAGCGTCGCAGCACCTATGATTACCGCACTGACCTCATAAGCCTGACCGCCTCTCGCGGGTTGAAAGGCGTAAAGGGTACCAAGAACGTGAACCGGGCGCATGCTAATTGAGGCCTGCCGTGCAGTGGGCAGCAGGCACGGGGAGGCGGCAAGCACGTCCCGGCGGCGCGGTGCAGGGTGAGGCCTGGCGCTAACGCGATGCGGCCAGTGCTGGTAAATTAGCGATCTTGCGTGAATTCTTCTACAATGGGCGTGTTTGTTGCACACCGGAGCGAATGCCGTGATACGAAGACTATCTCTCAGCGCTCTTATCCTTTTGCTGACCATGATAACCCTGACCGCCTGTGATGGTGGTGTCGCTCCTACGGCGACCCTACGTGGTGCCATTGTGCCTACACGCGCATCGCCCACGCCGACGAATACCCCACGACCGACCAACACAGCCACCCCAAGCGCGACCGCGACGGCATCGCCGACGGATACAGCCACAGCAACGGACACCGTGACCCCAACGGCCAGCGATACCGTGACCGCCACAGCAACGGACACCGTGACCCCAACGGATACGGCGACTGCGACCGATACGCCGAGCGCCACCCCTACCGACACACCCACAGAAACCCCAAGCCCACAGCCGACAGCCTCCGTATTGGCGATTGCCTTCGGCATACCAACACAGGGTGAGATCGTTGATGAACCCGTCGTCTATGAATTCGCAGGGGAAGCCGGTCAGGTCGTCAGCATTCAGATGCAGCGCGTTACGGCAGACCTTGATCCTGTGCTCCAGTTTACCGACGCAACGGGGCGTGTGCTGGCCGAAAACGACGATGCATCGCTGGCGCAGCGCGACAGCTTCATCCGCAGCGTGACGATCCCCGCCGACGGCACGTATCGCATCATTGCCAATCGTTTTGGCAGCAACAGCGGAGCGTACACCCTGACGCTGACACTCATTTCCGGGGGATCCAGCGCCACCCCCAGCCCGCGCGGCGAAGGACGCCTGAATTATGGTGATACCGTTGAAGGCACCATTGACCAGCAGACCCCTGCGCGCATCTACCTGTTTGAGGGGCGTGCTGGCGATGTGGTGAATATTCGCCTGAACCGCGTGTCTGGATCGTTGGATCCGCTGCTGATTCTGGAAGACGCGCGGCGCGTGCGCATTACGAGCAACGATGATGTTAACACGGTGAACAACCGCAACAGCCACATCCGCGATTTTGCGCTGCCGGCAGACGGCGAATATCGCATCGTCGCCACCCGTTACCAGCGCGAACAGGGATCGAGCGAAGGTGGGTTTGAGCTGTCGCTCGAAGGCAGCCCCGCCGCAAACAATAATAATAATAACGAGAGCGGCGAAGCACCGGCTTCACCTTCCGGCTCACCGGAAGGTGACGGCAGAGACCGCCTCGACGTAGACGTTGAAGGGTCGGTGCGGGTGGGGGATCAGATTAACGGCGAGATCACCGACGCAAACATCAATGTCGTGTATCGCCTGGATGCAGATCCGGGCGATGTGGTCACGCTTTCAATCCGCCAGGCAGAGGGTAGTAACCTGGATCCCTTGCTGCTGCTGGTTGGCCCTAATGGACGCGAAGTGGCGCGCAATGACGATACCAGCACGAGGAATCGCGATTCGATGATCGACAACATTGTGATTGTGGCCGGAGGGCCGCACTATGTGGTGGTGCGGCCTTCGCGCCGCCGTACCGGGACGACGCGCGGCGCATACATACTGGCTGCTTCTGAAGGGCGCAGCAACCCAACCATCGTTGCAACGCTTGCCCGCCCCCTTGAATTTGGCGAGACGGTTACAATATCGCTGGATAACCGCCTGAATGGCGACGCGATATTCAGCATTCAGGCAGATGCGGCTGACACAATTACGGTATCCCTTGAAGAAGTGAGTGGAAATCTGCAAGCAAACTACGCAGTGATCAATCCGCTTACCGGCGAGATCCTGCTGCAGGGAGGAGCAGATAACACCGTAACGCTGCCAGACTCTGGTTTTTACAGCATCGTGTTCCAGCAGCAGCGCGGTACTGGCAGTTTCACACTCACCGTCACCCGCGATTCCTAACCCGGGTTCTGCCCCACAAACCGGTAGCCGATGCCGTATTCGTTGTGGATGTAGAGCGGGAATTTGACATCCGGCTCAATTTTGCGGCGCAGATGCGAAACATAGATGCGGGGGTAGTGGTGCTCGTTTTTGTACTCTGGCCCCCACACCGTTTCCAGCAGGCGCTGGAAGGTGAGCACCTCACCGCGATGCTGTACAAACATGGCCAGAAGCTTGAATTCGGTGGGTGTGAGGCGCACTTCCTTGCCAGCAATGCGCACGCGCCGCGTGGCAAGATCAACATACAGGTATTCATCCTGATACTGCGTCTGCTCTCTGGTATTGGGTTCCAGCAGTTTGGCGCGCCTCAGCAGGGCGCGAATGCGCGCATGAAATTCGATATTGGGC
>CAZQIJ010000381.1:0-4668 GCA_964592955.1 uncultured Anaerolineaceae bacterium | reverse complement strand
GCTTCAGCAGACACGGCGACATTCAACGTTTTCAGGCTGATTCTCCACTAGCCAGTTCCCCTGGCACCCCGTCTTTGCAAAAGCCCTGCCCGCTGCCCCTCGCTATTTGTATGTTTGCACAGGGAGAGTATACTAATGCCATTGATTGTGATCCGACCCGGATGGGATTCATATGCCAAAATCACCTGCCGCCTTGATGCTTTTCCTGTGTTTGTGCCTGTTGGGGGCCATGCCCGCCGCAGCCCAGGACGACCTGCTGACCAATCCAGGATTTGAGCCTCCCTACAACGATGTCTCTGGCACCGTGCCGCAGGTGGTGGCGGACGGCTGGACCCCCTGGACAACCGCGACAGATATTGCCAACCAGCCTGAATTCGGGCCTGCTTCTGCCATCGCGCCCGACCGTGTGCTGATGGGCGAAGACGCGCAAATCCTCACCACCTACCTGAACACCGCTGCGCTGAGCGGCGGCCTGTACCAGACCGTGACCGGGCTTGCACCCGGCACCCCGCTGCGCTTCACCGTCAATGCGTATGTGTGGTCTTCCAGCGACGCCACCAACCCCGGCCTCAGCGTTGATCCGGCCAGCGTGTTCGTCGCCGCCGGGATCTCGCCGAGCGGCAGCACAGACCCGCAAAGCAGCGATATCGTGTGGGCGACGGCAGACGAAGCCTACGATACGGTGGTCACCGCAGCGGTTGAAGCCGCCCCGCTGGATACCGTCGTGACGGCGTTTATCCGCGTGGAGATTAACGGCGTCACGCAGATCAACGAGGTGACGTTTGACCTGGCCAGCCTGGAAGTCGCCGGGGATGTGTCGGCAGCGGGCAGCACAGACACCGCCGCGACCGATGAGGCCGCCCCCACAGAAGCGGTTCCTGCGGCGACAAACGCCGGGAGCGATCAGGGCATCATCACGCTGCCCACCAGCACACCAGAACCGATCGTGGACAGCCCAACGGCTGAACCGACCGTGGACAGCGGCGCTGCCGAAACCCTGGCCGCCGTCAACGCCGCGCTCACCCAGGCGGCAGATGTGCCGATCACGCTGACCGCGGCGGCAGACCAGGCCGCGCAGTTGGCCGCCAATAATCAGGCGACCGCAGACGCGCTGGCCACCAGCAGCGCCCAGATGGCGCGCGACCTTCAGGCCACCAGCGACGCCAACACAGCAGCCAACGCGGCAGCCACCAATGCCCAGGGCAGCGCAGACACCCAGGCCACCAGCGACGCGCTCATGATGCTGGCCACCAGCAACACCCAGGCCACCAACGACGCGCTCATGATGCTGGCCACCAGCATGATCGAAACCGCCACCGCAGTCGTGGTTGAGCCAACGGCCACCGGCTTTGCAGGCCCCGCCAGCACAGACGAAGCGGGAATGCTGGTGGTGGGCGTGCCGTTCAGCGATAACTTCCCCAACACCATCCTGCACACCGTGCAGCGCTACGACACCGTCGCGGAACTGGCCATGCGCTACGACAGCACCACCGAGGCCATCGTCACCGCCAACGGCCTGGACGAAAACGCCCTGATCTTCATCGGGCAGGGGCTGGTGATCCCGGTGCGCATTCCGCCGCCAGCCACCGAAACGCCCACCGCGACGCCGGTGGTGATCGTCGTCACCGCCACACCTGGCGCAGAGGCTGGCCCCGCCGCGCCCATCCCAGCGGACGGCGTGTACATCGTCCAGCCCGGCGACACACTTTCGACCGTCGCGCGGCGCTTCAACACCACCACGCGCGCGCTGGCTCAGCTTAACGGCATCGTCAACATCAACAATATCCTGGTTGGGCAGCGCCTCGTCGTCCCCACCGGAACCGAAGTTCCCACCGCCACCGCCGCGCCAGATCAGCCGTCCATCCCCGCCACCTACATCGTCCAGCCCGGCGACAGCCTCTACCGCATCGCAGTACGCTTCGGCGTCGATCTGCGGCGGCTGGCAGAGATTAACGGCGTCAGCAATTACAACCTGATCTTTGTGGGGCAGGTGTTAACCCTGCGATGACGGCCCAACCTGCAAAATGGCGGTCTGTGGCGAAGGCCGCCACCGGCGAAACGCTGCTGCCGCATGTGCGCTGGTGCGCGTCTTACCTGTGCCATCTGCGCGGCCTACAGTTCACGCGCCGCCTGCCCCCCGGTCATGGACTGCTGTTCGTGACCGGCGCAGAGGGCCGCGCACACACCAGCATCCATATGTTCTTCGTCTTCTACAGCATCGCCGTCATCTGGATGGATCGTGAAGGGCGGGTGGTGGATAAAAAGCTCGCACGGCCCTGGCGGCCCTATTACGCCTCGTCTGCGCCCGCCCAATACTACCTGGAGGCGCTGCCAGAGGTGCTGGAGCGCGTACAGGTGGGCGAGGTGCTGACGTTTGATACACCTTCGCCCACACCCTGAAGTCAACGCTCAAGAGATCTTGGCGCAACGAAATGGCAGCTTCTTCCCCATGAAACCCTACCCGCGATACCTGCTTGTGTTGTTCCTGCTGCTGCTGGCGCTTGCCCCACTGGGCGCGCAGCAAGACCCGAATGTGACCGTTCATGTGGTGCAGCGCGGCGAAAACCTGTTTCGCATCGCGCAGCGCTATGGCCAGACCGTCGAAGACATCGCCCGCTTCAACGGCATCACCAACCCCGCCGCCATCCAGGTGGGCCAGCGCCTGCTCATCCCTGCGGACCCCGCCCCCGTGATCGTGCCGCCCCAATCCCACACCGTGCGCCCCGGAGACAACCTGCAAAGCATCGCCAGCGCCTACGGTGTCGATGCGCAGGCGCTCATCACGCTCAACGGCATCACCAACCCGGACCGGCTCTACGTTGGCCAGGTGCTCACCATCACGCCGCAAACCGAAACCGTCCCCACCGCCATCCCCACCGCAAACCCGGCAGCGACGCTGGTCGCCGCCCCGGTCGCGGATCCGGCCACCAGCACGCGCCACGTCATCGAGCGCGGCGAAACGCTGTTCAGCATCGCCCAGCGCTACGGCATCTCGCAGGCCGACCTGCAGGCTGCCAACAACATCCTCGACCCGTCGCGCATCCTGGCAGGTCAGGCGCTGATCATCCCCGGCATCGCCCCGGCAGAAGAGATCGGCACGGCACAGCTCCCCCCCAGCATTGCCAGCGTGGAGGTCACGCCGCTGACCTGGACGGAGGCCAGTACCGGGCGCATCCGCGTGACGACCACGAACGCCGCCCAGGTTACGATGGATTTCCTCAGCCGCGCGCTGAACGTCGTCGCGCTGCCGGAGAACGTCCATACCGCTTATGTCGCCATCCCGTTCGATACGCCAGCCGGGATCTACCCCCTCACGATGGTGGTGGTCGATGCCGCCGGGGTGACCAGCTTCAGCGTCAATATCCAGGTGGAGGCCGGGGCCTATGGGTCGCAGCGCATCACGCTCCCGGCAGACCGCGCAAACCTGGCCGCCAAAGCGGTGGATGACAACGAATACAGCATCCTGGCGCGGGTCGCGCAGCCTGTGAACCCCGAACGCTACATTCAGGGGCCGATGAGCCTGCCAGCCGCCGCCCCCATGAACGGCGCGTTTGGCGCGTGGCGCTCCTATAACGGCGGCCCGTTTGACCGCCGCCATCTGGGGTCCGATTTCGCCGGTGCGCCGGGGACCCCGGTTTATGCGGCAGCGGCGGGGCGTGTGGTGCTGGCCGATACGCTGAACGTGCGCGGGATCACCGTCATGATTGATCACGGGTGGGGCATCTACACCGCCTATGCGCACATGGCGCAGCGCACGGTCAACCTGGGGGATTATGTTTCTGCCGGGCAGAATATCGGCACGGTGGGCACCACTGGCCGCTCCACCGGCGCGCATCTGCACTGGGAGGTGTGGCTTAACGGACTGCCGGTTGACCCGATGCAGTGGGTGGCGCAGGCCTTCCCGTAAGACACGGTGCAGGCGGGGTAAGCAGCCAAAGCAGTCACATCCCTTGGTTGTTAGAGATACGCTGTAAGGGCGCGCAACTGCGCGCCCGCCGCCGCTACCCGATGCGCGCCAGCGCCTGCTCCAGGTCGCTGAGGATGTCGTCTGCGTCCTCGATGCCGATGGCGAAGCGCACCAGCGAATCGCGGATGCCCAGCGCAAGCCGTTCTTCGCTCGTCTTCTCGTAGTAGCTCATCAGCGCGGGCTGCTCGATGAGGCTCTCCACCCCGCCCAGGCTCGGCGCGATGTAGGGGATGCGCAGCGCGTCGATAAACTGCGCCGTCGTCCGCAGGTCACCGGCCACCTCGAAGCTGATCACGCCGCCGAACCCGGTCATCTGCGCCGCCGCGATGCGGTGATCCGGGTGCGAGGCCAGCCCCGGATACCACACGCGCGCGATGCGCGGGTGCGCTTCCAGGTATTCGGCCACGCGCTGCGCGGTGGCGTTCTGCTGGCGCACGCGCAACCCCAGCGTCTTCAGGCCGCGTTCCAGCAGATACGCGTTGTGCGGATCCACCACGCCCCCCAGCACGCCGCGCGCGTCCCGCAGCGCCTGGATGCGCTCTGCGCTGCCCACCACCACCCCGGCCAGCAGATCGTTGTGGCCAGACAGATACTTGGTGGCGCTGTGGACGACAAAATCGATCCCCCATTCTGCCGGGCGCTGGTTGATGGGCGTGGCGAAGGTGCTGTCGATGACGGTGCGCACGCGGTACTTGCGGCCC
>CAZQIJ010000380.1:0-4674 GCA_964592955.1 uncultured Anaerolineaceae bacterium | reverse complement strand
CGCCTTCCACCACATGGTACAGCAGTACGGTGGTCAGCAGTTCGGTGTTGGCCAGCAGTTCGTCGCTGGTCAGCCCCAGCGTCGCCAGCAGATTGGCGAAGGCGTCATTGGTGGGCGCAAACACCGTGAATGGACCTGCGCTCGTCAGGGTTTCGGCCACCGCCGGGTCAGCCGCTGTAACCGCCGCCACCAGCGTGCTGAAATCCGGGTTGCCCGCCGCTACATCCACAATCGTCCCCTGTGCGAACACCGGGAATGCCATTGCAAACAAAGCCATCATCACCATCATCACTACAGTAAAGCGAGTTCTCATTGCGATAGTTTCTCCTCTTGAGGTTGCCGGTAAAAAGACAAAGGCAAAACAGAATTACTGAGGGGTGCCGTTCCTACACTAAGTCGCTTACCGCAGCACCCCCCGCCAGCGCCTGCCTATAAGAGTAATCGCCCACATCTGCCCCGCTGGATCACCACCAGCCGCAAAGCCTTATCGATCCCTCATCTGTCTTATCACATCCTAATGTCAGTCCCTCCTTCTACCTTTGCCATTCCCCCGTTCAGCGGTATAGTCACACCCATTTACTGTAACCGAGTGAGGATCACAATGGCGGATAGCGACATCATTGTCATCGGCGCGGGCCACAACGCGCTCGTCTGCGCCGCATATCTGGCGCAGGCCGGTCATAAAGTGCTCGTCATCGAGCGGCGGCACATCGTCGGCGGCGCTGTCGTAACCGAAGAAATCATCCCAGGCTACCGCTTCGACCTGGGCGGATCTGCCCATATCCTCATCAACCATACCTCCATCGTAAGCGACCTGCGGCTTGCAGAGTACGGCCTGGACTATATCGACCTCGACCCGCTCTTCTTCGCGCCCTTCCCGGATGGCTCGCATATCACCATCTGGAAAGACATCGACCGTACCTGCCAGAGCATCGCAGCCGTCTGCCCGGAAGATGCCGATAACTACCGCGCCTTCGTCCTCAAATGGCGCAAACTGGGCGAGGCAATGGTCGAGGTCTTCCAGAATCCCCCCACCGTCCGCAGCCTCTTCCAGCACTTCGTCCTGCGCAGCGGCATGACCCGGAACCGCGCCCTGTGGATGAACGAACTCCTGCGCGGCTATGGCCAGGTGGTCAACACCGCCTTCAAAAGCCCGCAGCTCCGCGCCGTCGTCGCCTGGATGGCCGCCCAGTCTGGCCCGCCCCCCGGTGAATTATTCTCCGCGCCGCTCGCCCTCTGGCATCCCATGTACCACGTCAGCGGCATGCGCAGGCCGCGCGGCGGATCCGGTATGCTCACCCAGGCCCTCGCCGCCATGATTCAGGCGCATGGCGGCACCGTGATCACCGATTCGCCCGTCAGCCGCATTCTGGTGGAACGGGGCCGCGCCGTCGGGGTCACCACACCGCACGGGCACTACACCGCCTCCAAAGCGGTTGTCAGTGGGGCCCACCTGCACACCACGCTGGCGCTGCTGGCGTCCAGCACCCCGCCGCACATGGCCAAACTCGCCGCGCAAACCCGCATCGGCAACGGCATCGGCATGATCATCCGCTGCGCCATGGACGAACTGCCCAATTACACCGCCCTGCCTGGCGTCGGCCCACAGCACATCGCCTTACAGTTCATCTGCCCCTCGGTGGCATATCTGGAACGCGCCTATGGCGATTATCTCGGCGGGATGCCAGCCCGCGAACCAGCCCTCATCAGCATGACCTTCTCGGCGGCGGATCCCACCCTGGCACCCCCCGGCAAACACACCCTGTTCCTGTGGGGGCAGTATCACCCCTACGCGCTCGCCAGCGGCGAATCCTGGGACGACATCGGCCAGCGCGAAGCAGATAAAATGCTCAGCATCCTCGCGCAGTATGCCCCCAACGTCCCCGCCGCACTCACCGGCCAGCTCGTGCAAACACCCCTCTACATCGAGCGTACCCTCGGCCTGCTGCGCGGTAACGTCATGCACCTGGAGATGAGCGTCGATCAGATGCTCTTCATGCGCCCGGCCCTCTCCCTCGCCAACTACCGCACCCCCATAAAAGGCCTCTACCTCACCGGGGCCAGCACCCACCCCGGCGGCGGCATCATGGGCGCAGCCGGCCGCAATGCCGCACACGTCATGCTGCGCGACCTCGGTCGCCCCTCCTAGTAGTTCACCAAACCAATTTTGTCGGCCCGTCATGGGTGTGAACCGTTGGATATCAACCGTCAAATCAACATTGGTGGACTACTAGGGGTGCCACCCCGTGTTACGCCTTGACCATCCCGCACAACCTGTCTAGAATGGCGCAGCATTCTGTTGTACATTCATGCGCAGGCGCTTCTGGGGCGGTGGCTCTCCCGCAGCCTGGGCAAAAGGATTCGGTCGCGTGATTCCAGAAGTGACGATACTTGAGGCAGACCGGCGCTGGCGGCTGCCAGACCTGGGCGAAATGTGGCGCGCGCGCTATGTGCTGCTCAACTTCGTCAATCGCAGCTTTCGCATCACCTACCGCCAGACCATTGGCGGGCCCATCTATGCCATCTACACGCCGTTCATGACCATGCTCGGCTATACCCTGCTGCTTGGCGGCCTGTTTGGTGCCCGCGACGATACCCCCGTGCCCTACCCGCTCTTCAGCTTCAGCGCCCTCATCGTGTGGACCCTGTTCACCGGCACCGTGCAGGGCGTCTCCATGAGCCTGCAAAAGAACAGCCAGCTCGTCCAGAAAATCTATATCCCGCGCCTCACCTTCCCACTCATCGAAACATCCATGGAACTCATCAATTTCGCCATCGCCTTCGTCATCCTCATCATCATGATGCTGCTCTATGGCTACCTCCCAACGCTCAGGTTCCTGCTCCTGCCCGTCTATACGCTGCTCGCCGTTGGCATCGGCCTGGGGCTGGGGCTGATGTTCGCCGGGACCCAGGCGCGCATCCGCGATTCAAATTACGTCGTGCAGCTCATCACGCGCGGTATGTTCTTTCTCACACCCGTCGTCTATGCCAGCAGCCGCCTGCCCGCACCATTCGACCAGCTCTACCATTACAATCCGATGGCCGTCGTCGTCGAAGGCTTTCGCTGGGCTCTCCTGGACCTCGGCGAAGCCCCCACGCTCACCTACACCGTCTTCGCCTTCGTCGTTATGGTGCTCACGCTGCTCGTCGGCGGGCTGCTCTTTAAGCGCGCCGAAGCCAACATCGCCGATGTCGTCTGACCGTCAGCCGCCAGGCAAAAAAGACAAAACACCCATGAACCCGCAAAACGCCATCGAAATTGAACACCTGTCTAAGGTCTATTACGTCGCCAGCACCGAAACCGAGCAGCGCTCCCGCCGTGCCGCCGCCCTGCATAACCTGCGCTCGCCGCTCAACCGCCTCAGATCTGCATTGGCCGGGCGCGCCGCCTTCGGGGCAGAAACACCCCTTTGGGCACTCAAAGACCTCTCGTTCGAGGTCAAAAAGGGACAGATCGTCGGCCTCATCGGGTCCAACGGCTCTGGCAAAAGCACCCTGCTCAAAATCCTCAGCCGCGTCACCCAACCCACCAGCGGCGTCGCCCGCATCCGTGGCAGAATCGGCTCGCTGCTGGAAGTCGGCACCGGGTTTCATCCCGAACTCACAGGCCGCGAAAATGTCTTTATGAACGGCGCGGTGCTCGGCATGACCAACCAGCAGATCGTCCGCCACTTTGACGAAATCGTGGCCTTTGCCGGCATCGGGCGGTTTATCGATACCCCCGTTAAGCGCTATTCGAGCGGCATGCGCGTCCGCCTCGCCTTCGCCGTCTCTGCCTACCTGGACTCCGATGTGCTGCTGGTTGACGAAGTCCTCTCCGTGGGCGATGCCGAATTTCAGAAGCGCGGCCTGGGGAAGATGGCGTCTGTTTCCCGCGAGGGGCGCACCGTCATCATGGTTTCGCACAACCTCTCCGCCATCCTCTCCCACTGTGACTGGGTTGTATGGCTGAAGCACGGCGAAATCGTGGCCATGGGCGACCCCGCACAGGTCACCTCCACCTATCTGCTGGAAAATACCTTCGAAACCGGCGTCAGCGAAGGCGAAAAACAATTCGACAACATCCCGGCAGACGCGCGCTTTCCATTCCGGCTCATCGCCATGCGCACCTGCGACCTGGACGGCACCGTCCGCAGCGCCTTCCTCAGCAGCGCCGCCATTGCCATCGAAATGGAATTCCAGCTTACCGACGCCATCCCCTTCCTGCGCCTGGGCTTTGAACTGAAATCGTCAGACGAAAACACCCTCTTCCGCGCCTACCATAACGACCGCGAAGAAACCCTGGACTACGACGCGCACACCCACTCCTATAAACTGCGGGCAGTGGTGCCCCCCCACCTGCTCAACAAAGGCACCTATTACGTCGATCCGCTCGTCGTGATCCATCGCGGGGACTGGATCGTGAAAGATACGCGCGGCCTGGCCATCAACATCACCTTCGATGTCCCCAACCGCGATTACGTCGTCAGGCAGCGCCCCGGTGTCATCGCCCCCGTCCTCCACTGGTACACCGTCACAAACAAAGAAGAAGCCCTATGAAAACCTTTCGTCTCCTGTTTCTGTCCGGGGCCAGCGGCTCCGGCACCACCCTGCTGGCCAGAATCCTCAGCGCGCCTCCCCAGGTGATCGTGGTTGCAGGCAAACACCGCACCATCCCCAGGGAAGCACAGGAAG
>CAZQIJ010000379.1:0-4677 GCA_964592955.1 uncultured Anaerolineaceae bacterium | reverse complement strand
TCACATACCCGGCGTCCTTAACCGGTTGACCCAGGGCGTAAATGCGCACATTCTGTTCGGCCAGCGCTTCAAAGACGGCGTCGAACTGGCCTTCCAGGTGCAGCCCGCTGTAAATGACCATATCTGCGCTGTTCATCGCGCGGATGTCGGACTCTGTCGGCTGGTACAGGTGGGGATCGACGCCCGCACCCATCAGTGCCGTGACGGTGACGCCCTCTGCGCCTTCGGTGAGAATGGTCGTCAGGTCTGCGGCCTGGGTGGTCGTGGCCACGATCCTCAGGCCATCTTCCTGCGCCTGTGCGTGGCTGGCCACCATCAACATAAACAAGACAGCTATCAGTCGCTGCATAAACCGTGCTCCTTATCATAGGTCGTGAAGACCGATGACTCTGATTAGGCGATACAAATAATAAGTTTAGGCCAGTAGAAACTTGATGTCAAGCGACGCTCATTTTGCGCTCACCGAAGCAGGTTGCGCACCATGCCATGCCAGCGCAGCGCGTTTCCCTGGCGGCCTGCGTGTACCGTGTGCGCCTGGGTGCTAACGGCACTTCACCCCAGAATAAAAAACGCCGGGGGAAACCCGGCGTCTGCTGCATGTGCTGCTCCTGCGCGTTTATTCGGCGGTCACTTCGTAGGCCGTATCTTCAAGCACCACGATCACACGGTCGCCCAGCGCGAAGTACTCCGCAAGTTCAGGATGTTCGTCCAGCAGGGCGAAGTACGCATCGCTGAGGAACGCCACCTTTTCGGTCGTCATGGTGTCTGGCTCAAACGCGGTATCTGTCCAAACCCCATCGATATCGAGGAACGTCTTATCTCCCACCGTCTGGATCGGGTTAGACACCTGCCGCTCATCAGCGTCACCGGGCGCAGACATCGTGCCCATCGGGGTTGCGGTGCCTGGCATCGCCAGCACCGGGGCCGCCGCCTCGGCTTCCGCCATCTGGCCGAGCTGCTGCGCCTGATCTACTGCCGCGCCGCCGGTTGCCGCGTCAGACATCGCCCCGAAATTGGCTTCTTCCACAGCGCGTTCGCGCCCGCCCTGCGTCAGGATATCGTCCTCAGTGATCAGGAAGCTGGTGTAGGGCGTGATGATGCCATAGCGCACACTGAGGCTGACCACGCTGTCTACCAGTTCTTCGCTTTCGCCGTTGATGCGAATAGTGTTGAGCAGGTCGGCAATGCGGCGTGTGGCCCACAGGCGCGCAATGAACGGTTCACCGCCTGCGCGGTCGCGGAAGGTGAGGTTGCTGTAGGTGAAGGTCTGCGGCTGCCCGTTGACGGTGCCGCTAAGGGTAATCGCGCCGTTTTCCATGCCCTGGCGGTAGCGCCCCACCAGCGTGATCTGCTCGCCCACGAACAGGTCATTGAGCTGCTGCGGGTACATCAATTCGGCGTTCAGCCCGCCGAAATCAATTTCGACATCCGTCAGCACCGGCGCATTGATCTTGTTAAACAGGCTGGCGACAGATTCGTCGATGCGCTGTGTGGGGCGCACATAGGTGCTGGCCCCGCGGAAATCGCGCACGATGGTATCCAGCAGGATGGTGTTCACGGTATCACCCACGCCGAAGGTGAAGATACGCGCGTTCGGACGGGCGGCATCGTTCAGCATGTCCATGATCGCAGGTGTTTCGATCACGCCTTCGGTCGCTTCACCGTCCGTCATGAACAGGATAGTGGTGGGGCGTTCGCCGACCAGGTTAAGGGCAGCGGTCAGCGAGTCGCTGATGTTTGTTCCACCTTCGGGATACAGGCCGTTAATCCAGTCCACCGCTTCGCCGGCATCGGCGGAAGGCAGCATTTCGTTGCTGTAAACGCGGTAGCCAGTGCTGAAGACGATCACGTTGAAACGGTCGCTGGCGTTGAGGTTTTCCAGCACATAGGCCGCGGCCTGCTGCGCCTGAATCCACTTGTCACCGTCCATGCTGCCGGATTGGTCAATGACCAGGATCACATCTTTGGGGACAACCGTCTCTTCTGCCACAGACAGCGGGGGCTGAACCAGCAGCATAAAGAAGCCGTCCTGGTTAGCGCTTTCACGGTACGTAAGCAGGTTAACGCTGATGCTGTCGCTGGCGATGCCGTAATACAGCGTGAAGTCTGTCCCAGGCGAGACCAGCGCAGACTCATAGCCCGCGCGGAAGGCTTTGTCCCCCTGGCGCTGAATGCCCAGGTTGTGCGACGGCGAATAGATTGTGCTGATGGGGTCATTGCTGGTGACCTCCACACTGATGCTGAAATCGTCCACACGGCGATCGGGGTTCAGCGGATACACATATTCGACCAGCCCGTTATCCACTTCCAACAGATAGCTGTAATCAATCTGGACGCGGCGCGATTCTCCGGGGGGGATGGGGAAGACATTGGCCTGGATGGCCCCGCGTCCCACATATTCCAGCAGCGCCGGATCGCGGTACTGGCGCACGATTTCGTCATAGACGCTGCGCGCTTCTTCCGCCGAAAGCAGGTTGGCGTCGTAAGACTCCCCGTTGATGATCATCGTCAGGCGGTCAACGGCTGCGCCTTCGGGCAGCGGGAACAGAAAAGTCCCTTCGGCCAGCGCTTCGCCGTTGTTGGTGAACTGCAGATCAACGGTGGTCTGCGCGACCTGATTCTCGATGGTGACCTGTACCCGGTGGAAATCAATCTGAAGCCATTCCGGGTTGGTGAAAACACCCGGCTGCGGAATAATAACCTGTGCTGAAGCGGGGAACGCCGCCAGCCCGATGACTATGGCAAACAGGATGAGAAGTGCTGCGCGTTTCATAACAGTTGCTCCTTTTGATGTGGTCGGTTATGCAGAAGACGCCGCGCCGCGCGCTTTTGTTCCTGCTGCCACAAGACGGCTTTAATTTCTTTTGTTTTCACTGTCCTCTGCCGCACGAATCCCTTATAATACTTTTGTTTTCCGAATCAGGATTCGCGTGATGCAGCACCTGTGGACACCCTGGCGCATGACCTATATCAAAGGTAAGAACAAACCCCCCGAAGGCGGCTGTGTGTTCTGCGATAAGCGCACATCCCACACAGACGATGCCGATTTTGTCGTGGCGCGCTCTGAACATGTGTATGCCATGCTCAATCTTTACCCCTACAGCAACGGGCATGTGATGGTGGTGCCCTATGCGCACATTCACAGCCAGGAAGCGATGAGCGTTGCCGCCCTCACAGATCTGGCCGTGACGACCAACCGCATCCTGGCCGCGCTGCGCAGCATCTATAATCCCCCGGCCTTCAACCTGGGGGCGAATATCGGCGGCGCGGCAGGGGCAGGCATCGCGGCGCACTATCACTTTCACATCGTCCCGCGCTGGCCAGGGGACGCCAACTTCATGACCGTCATCGGCGATACGCGCGTGATCCCGGATACGCTGGAAAATACCTTCCGCGATCTGCGTGCAGCGTGGCGTGCGCTGTATGGCGAGTAATGGGGCATCTGGCATCTATGGAGAGGAACTGCTCAGGTATCTTTGCCCCCTCACCTCTAAATCCCCTCTCCCACGCAGGGGCGAGGGGACTTTCTGGCCTGCGGTTCACCCCTTTCGCCCCGCAGTGGGAGAAGGGGCAACAGAACCTGCCTGGGTCGTTACAATGGAGAATCGAGGTAACACCTCAGCCATCGGCGTCCAGGTGAACTCGCCTCTCCCAGCGACGTGTTCGGGGGCGGGGGAGTAGGGCTGCATACCCTGCCTGAGGCGTCACAACAATCGAGATGCGCATAACAGGCGACCAGGTAGTGCAGGACAAGCAGCAGCGTGTGAATACGGTCTTTTTGGGGCCGTTTAGTCTGTAATTTCTTGCTTCCCTTTTGCGTCTTAAGCATAGTCAAATTCTTACGAGGACGGTACAAAAATGGCACAGAACGGCAATGGTAAACACGCACGCGAAGCCGTGATCCTGGCGGCGGCGCGCACCCCTCAGGGGAAGTTCATGGGTGGGTTAAGCGAGTTCACGGCGGCACAGTTGGGCGCGACGGCATTCCAGGCAGCCGTGGAACGCTCAGGAATCAACGCGGCGGATGTCACCGAGGTGTATGTGGGCAACGTGGTGAGCGCCGGTGTGGGCCAGGCGCTGCCCCGTCAGATCAGCATTCATGCCGGGGTCCCGGATACCGTGGGCGGTGTGGGCGTGAACAAGGTGTGCGGCAGCGGCCTTAAAGCGATTATGTTCGCGGCCAGCGGCATCAGGGCCGAGGACGGTGACCTGTATCTGGCAGGCGGCGCAGAGAGCATGAGCCGCGCGCCATACCTCAACGATACCCAGCGCGGCGGCAGCAAGTATGGCCATGTCACCCTGCGCGATTCGCTTCAGACCGATGGCTTGTGGTGCTCATTCAACGATTGGGCGATGGGCAGCGCTGCCGAGTTCATCGGCAAGCAGTTTGAAGTGACACGCGAAGAAATGGACGAATTCGCCCATCGCAGCCACCAGTTGGCGGCAGAGGCCACAGACGCGGGCAAATTCAGGACCGAGATCGCACCCCTGACCGTTAAGACGAAGAAGGGGACGACCGTTATCGAGGTGGACGAGCCCATTCGCCGCGAGACGACGCTTGCGGCGCTGGCCGCGCTTAAACCGGCATTTGAGTCCGACGGCAGCGTTACGGCGGGCAACGCACCCGGCCTCAACGACGGCGCTGCGGCGGTGGTGGTGGCCAGCCGGGCTTACGCC
>CAZQIJ010000378.1:1254-4682 GCA_964592955.1 uncultured Anaerolineaceae bacterium | reverse complement strand
GTGCTCAAGCGTGCGGATATTCATGCTGACGCTGGCCTTGGAGATCTTCAGGCGCTCCATCATTTCGTCCAGTGAAAGGGGTTCGGAATTCAGCAGCAGCACCCCATAAAGCTGGCCCATTACCTTGCTGAATCCAAAATAGTCCGAGAGCTGGCTCAGCCCATCCAACATCGAATCGTTGACAGACTGCAAACTCGCGTGCTGCCCGCTGCCATTGTCCTGGGAGTGCTCTGTCATAACTTACACCTTACGATACATTGGTCTCTGAATCATACACGCGCTTAATCGCGGCGGGTGGTCTCAACAAACGCGACAACGGTGTCTTCAAATACTTCGGGTGCCTGGTCGACCAGCAGATGCCGGGCTTCTTCGGCTTCGTCAAAATCCGTAAATGACCGGCCTTCGCGTCCCAGAATAATGACGAAATCGTCCCGTGTACGGGCGTGGAATTCGTCATCCAGTCCTAACAATTCAAGCTGGTCCTGAATCTCATTCAGGTGTTCACCGGAAAACTTCGTATTGAGATAGTACGAACGAACACGGCGCGTAAGGTTCATCCGGTAAAACTGGCTGCGTTCGATGGAAGGCGAGAGCAGTACCGTGTCTTTATCGAACGCTTCGACAATTCCCGCCTGCTTAAGCTGGTTAAGCTCAAAATCGGTAATAGCGGCACCAAAGTCACGGCGTTCGTAATGTCGGTACTGGCCCGTAAGCAGTTCCTGAACGCGGTTGTCGCTCCACTTTACCACAAAAACACCGTCCAGGAGCACGAACACACGGCTGCGAGCAATGGGAGAATTAAGATTGTCCATACATGTGTCTATTCTATCACCACCAACACCCAGGTACAATGTTGCCGTTAATGTGATTGTCCTTAAAGCATGTGTTCTATTCATAACGCAGTGCATCAATCGGGTTCAGCCCGGCGGCGCGGTTTGCCGGGTAAATGCCGAAGGATACCCCAATCAACAGTGAAATCACCGTCGCAAGGACAATACTTACGAACTGAACAGACACATTCAGGTTTTCCACCAACGCAGAAACCAGCGCCGAGGCACCCAGCGCCAGCAGCACCCCCAGCGCACCACCCACCAGTGACAACACTGTGGCCTCTGTGAGAAATTGTAGCAGAATATCCCGCTTCTGTGCGCCAACGGCTTTGCGCAGGCCAATTTCGCGCGTGCGCTCCGTCACCGTGACCAGCATGATGTTCATGATGCCAATACCGCCGACCAACAGAGAAATTCCAGCCAGCACTGCCAGAAACAAGGTGATGAGCGCGGTGACACTTCCAAACGTATCCAGCAGTTCAGTTTGTGTGAAGACCGCGAAATTGTCTTCATCGCGGAAGGCGATCTGACGGGTTTCGCGCAGCGTCAGCCGGATCTGCTGCGCTGCGAGATCGACCGTGTCGTTACCACGCGCCTGCACCACAATAAACGTCACCGGGCGATCCCCGGAGAGCAGCCGATCCCCCGTCAGGCGAGTTTGGGCAGTGGTGAGCGGCACCAGGATCAGATTATCCTGGTCGCTGCCAAAACCACCAAATCCGCCACCACTAACCGGTTCCAGAACGCCAATCACGGTAAAGCGAATGCCACTGATGCGTATCGTTTGCCCCACCGGATAACTTTCTGGAAACAGCCCTTCCACAACGGTTTCCCCGATGACAGCCACACGCGCAGCAGAATCGACCTCATTCTCGTCAAAGAAACGCCCGGCGATCACGGTGCGGTTGAAGACGCTCTCATATGATGGCAGCACGCCCTGAACAGGAATACCCAGCTCACGCCCTTCGCTGGTGACCACGCGCGTGAAGTTGCGCTGGGGCATAACGCTGATGGCATCCGGCACCCGGTAGACATCAGAAATCGCGCTTGCATCCTCCATCGTGATCGGAATTGCGCGCCCCGTGCTGTCTACACTGCCAACCACAAACAGCAGGTTGGTGCCAATGGATGAAAACTGATCGCGCACAAACACTTCTACCGCCTGCCCAACCGACACCAGCACAATAACGGCCGCAACACCGATGGTGATTCCCAGCATCGTCAGGCCAGAACGCAGCTTATTGCTGCGCAGCCCGTTAAGCGCCACCCGAACGTTCTCAATCCACATGGGCTGCTCGATGGCTACTCGAAACGCAGTGCATCAATAGGACGCATTCGGGCGGCGCGGCTGGCCGGATACAAACCGAAGAACACGCCAACAAAGGCACTGACCGAGGTCGCCAGCAAGACAGCATCCCCGGTGACAACCAGATCAACCTGTTCAATGACGGCACTTCCGACCAGTGTCGCAATCCAGCCAACGACAATCCCGAAGATACCGCCGACAAAAGACAGGATCAAACTCTCGATGAGAAACTGCATCAGAATATCGGCACCACGCGCACCAACCGCCTTCCGCAGGCCAATCTCACGGGTACGTTCTGTAACGGTCACCAGCATGATGTTCATGATGCCAATGCCGCCAACCAGCAGCGAAATCCCGGCGATGAGCGTGAGAAAGATCGTCAGCAGTCCGGTAATCTGCCGCACCACATCCAGGATGTCTGACTGGTTAATAATGCGGAAATCCTGTTCGCCTTCAAAGATAACTTCGTGGGCTTCGGCCAGGTACGTTTCGATCTCGCGCGTGGCGGCAGACATAGCGTCTTCCGAACGTGCCTCTGCAAAAATGGCGGTAAGGCGGTAGCTGCCGTCACGGGCGCGGGCAGTATCCAAACGGGTCTGGGCGGTGGTCAGGGGAATCAGCACGGAACTGTCATCATCCGTAAAGGCGCTGTCAAGCTCAGTCATCACACCGATGACGGTGAAGACACGCTCGTTGACGCGAATCGTCTGCCCAACCGGATCTGCGTCCTTATCCCCGAACAAACGTTCCACCGCATCCACGCCCAGCACTGCCACACGCGCTGCACTCTCCAGATCGGCCTGGCTGATGAACACGCCCTTCTGCGTGTACCAACTGCGCACCTCCACGAAGTTCGGGGTAAGCCCTTTAACACTCAGGTTGCCGCTGCCTTCCGGCCCAATGACCAGACCCAGCAGCCTGTACTCCATGGCAATCTGGCGAATGCTGGGGGCAATGGTCGCATCAGCCAGCGCAGCCGCCTCGCGCGTCGTCAAGGGTTCGACCCGCGTGCGGGTGGGGCTGGTGGGCCGCGACGAGACGGCGACAAGCAAATTGGACCCCAGTTCTTCAAATTCTGCCGCAATGAAATCTTCCACCCCCCGCCCCAGGCTGACCAGGCCGATCACCGCCCCGACACCGATGATAATGCCGAGAGTCGTCAGCACGGAACGCAGGCGGTTTGAGGCAAGCGCCGTAATGGCGATGCGCAGGCTTTCGAAGAGGTTCATCCCCTAATTATATTCCTCCCTCTCACCACCATAATAGGCGTCCTGGAAAACGCTTTCCAGTTC
>CAZQIJ010000378.1:0-1154 GCA_964592955.1 uncultured Anaerolineaceae bacterium | reverse complement strand
GCGGGTTCGGTCACCAGCGCCCGCGCAATGGCCACCCGCTGCTGCTGCCCACCCGAAAGCTCACTGGGCAGGTGATCCAGGCGCTTACCCAACCCAACGGCTTCTAAGGCGGCACGTGCCCGCCTGGTGCGGTTCGCAACAGCGCCATACACCAGCGGCAGTTCAACCTGGCGCAGGGCGGTGGTGCGCTTCAGCAGGTTAAAGTTCTGAAAGACAAAGCCAATCTTCTTGTTGCGAATCCGCGCCAACTCCGCCTCAGGCAGTCTGGCCACATCCACACCATCCAGAAGGTAAGCGCCAGAGGTTGGCTGGTCGAGCGCGCCCAGAATGTTCATGAGCGTGCTCTTACCACTGCCTGATGGTCCCATGATCGAGAGAAACTCGCCTTCGTAGATCTTCAGGCTGACGCCGCGCAGCGCATGAACCTCGATGTCTCCCATCGTATAAACTTTGGTGATGTTGTCGATGTCAATGACAACGCGCCGCGCCGCACTTTCCGCGTCGTTTGCCGGTGCGCTGCCGTCCTGTGCTCTTCCCTTGCGGCCAAACATCCTGAACATCGTTTAGTTTAATCCAGGGATGAACGTATCACGCGGGAGGAGCACGATGCGCTGACCTTCGTTCAGGCCAGAGATCACCTCACTGAAGAGTTCGTTGCGCGCGCCAAGGTCAACGGGTATCTCGCGGTAGACCCCCGGTTCGGGTTCTAACGTGACAAACGCCTGCTGTGTGGCGCGATCAATGCGCACAAACCGGTTGCGCACCAGCACCACATCATTAACCTGACGGGTGGCAATGCGCGCGGTTACGCTCATCCCAACGCGGATCGGTTCCGGCGTAGGTGCCAGTGTTACACGGGCGAGGTACGTCACGAGCTGGCCGATCCGCGTTGGCGGGGGCGTGGCGACTAACGTGCGTCGCCCTGGTTGCCGCGCATCTCCCGCCACAGGCCGATCTTTTCCTGCACCGGGCGGTCGGAGAAGCTGAACAGCACGGCGTCGCGCTCCGCCTCGTGGCGGTGCCACAGCCAGCTCGGCACGACGAAGGTGTCGCGCGGGTTCCAATCGAAGGTCACCGGCGCGCCGTCATGTCCGGTGACGATCGTGCGGCCCTTGCCCTCAACGACGGAGAACACCATGCCGTCGGTCGAGCGA
>CAZQIJ010000377.1:0-4685 GCA_964592955.1 uncultured Anaerolineaceae bacterium | reverse complement strand
TACAAGCGGCACGCTGACATACAAGCACTAGCCGGGGGACTTGTTCCCCCGGCACACAGGCAGGCCGCGCCCCTACAGCGCAATCTCCCGTCGCCACTGGGACCATTCCCCTGTAACGGTGGGTATTTCCCCCTCGCCCAGCGCACCGTTGGGGAGAGGGGGCAGGGGGTGAGGGCTGGCAAAGACGCGGGCGCGCTGTAGCGCAATCCCCCCCATGCCCGGATGTAACAGATACGCAACAAACGTAAGGATTTTGTTTTGGGACTTGCGTATTTTGTGTAAATTCGCGTATCTTCTACATAACGGTACTTACATCACCGCGCGCCGTGCTGCGCCTGCGTGCAGCCCCGGTAGCAGGGGAGAGCAGCCCTATGACGATGAGCTACCTGGATAAATCCGATACCGCCCTCGTGATCAAAGCCAGGCGGATGCTGGAACGCCGCGTGCGCATCCCGCACGTCATTCGTCACTGCACCGCCACCATGGAGACGCTTACCTCGTGGAAAGCCTCCCCGCCGGTATTGATCGCGTCGCTGCTGATGCCGATGGTGCGCAACGACATGGTGCCGGAAAACGAGCTGATCTTCAACTTTGGCCAGCGTCCACTGCACATCGCGCGGACGGCCACCAAGCTCATCTACCACGACGCCACGCTCCAGCTTCGGCGCAAGCCATCGCCGCGCGTGCAGAATGCCGAAACGCTGCGCAGCCTCATTCTGTTTGCCTTCAGCGACCTGGACGCAGCCCTGCTTACGGTGGCGGCCCGGCTGGCGTATGTACCGCGCCTGGATATTCTGAACGACTTTGAACGCGTGACGTGGGCCCATAAGAATATGGAAGTGTTTGTCCCGTTTATGGAAATGCTTGGGCTGTGGCAGCAGCGGCGCAGCCTGGCCAACTTCAGCCTCATGGTGCTGGATGCCGAACTCTACCGCCAGCTTCAGCGCTCTGTGAACGCCATTCACGAGCGCCAGTTCCCGTTGTTTGAACGCATCGTGCCGCAGCTCACCCGCTTATTAGAGGAAAACCTCATCAGCGGCGTGCAGATCGCGCTGCACGAAACCAACCCCGCCAGCCTGCACCAGCGCCTGGAGGCTGGCCGCAGCCGGGGCGAAAAACTGAACGTGACCGACATGAATCCGCTGCGCGTGGATGTGCTCACCGAAACCGAGCACGACTGTTACCGCATCCTGGGGCTGGTTCACAAATGCTGGCAGCCGTCGCTGCGCCCCTCCAACCCGTTTGGCCCAGAGCGCTTCAATGACCTCATCGCCACCCCGCGCTACAACGGCTACCGCTGCCTGACGACGACCGTCGTCACGCCAGATAACCAGTACATCGAGTTTCGCATTCGCACCCGCATGATGGAACAAATCAACATCGCCGGGACCATTGCCGCGCCGTTCTGCGACCCGGTCACCAATGCGTGGTGGAGCGATGAACTGCTGATGGAGCTGCTGAAGCCTAATATTACCGACACGCTGCGCACCCTGCCCAACATCTGCGCCTTCACGCCCAACGGCGAGGCCATCTACCCCATGCGGCGCGGCTATACGCTGGTGGATTTCGCGTATCGCATCAACCCGGTCCACGCGCCCCACGCCCGCGCCTTCTACGTCAACGGCACCATGCGCGCCCCAGATTACGAAATCCGCCACAAAGACCTCATTCATATCGACTATGATTATCGCTATACCAGCCTGAAAGCCGAATGGGAAGACCTGGCCCACAGCGCGGCGGCGCGGCGCGGCATCAAGCGCTACATCCGCCAGCAGATGGAACACGGCACCCACTTCGGGCGCAAGATGATCGACCCCGTGCTGAACCGCGAAAGCAACATCTATGAGATGCGCTTTCCGGCAGAAAAGGTCGATTTTGTGCTGGCCGCCATCGCCAAAAAACTGGGCTGCCCCACGCTCGAACAGCTTTACGTGAAGGTCGTCGCGGGGGAGATCCCGGCGGATGATGTGGTGGCCACGATGATCGAAGACGAGCTGGTGCAGGATATCGTGCTGGCCAGCGGCGAGCCGTGCCCGCCAGACCGCATCAGCATCGCGCGCTGCTGGATGCAGGAAGAAGAACCGCGCAAGTGGGAGCGCGCCAGCCGCGTGACTCCCGGCACCGAAATCGTGGGCAAATGGACCGGCAAGGCAGAGGCGCGCACGCTCGTCGTCCACCGGGCAGACTGCCCGCACGCGCCAGCGCCAGAAGAAGCCGTGATGCTGCGCTGGAAGCCGCCAGAAGCGCTGCGCGAAGCCGCAGAGGTCCAGGTCACTGCGCCGCCGCGCGCCATGGTCCCCAGCATGATCATGAACGCCGTCACCAGCATCGGCAAGGAAGACGAAAAGCAGGCGCTGGTGCTGCACCGCTTTAACAGCGAAATGCTGGACGGGCAAAGCGCGGTATCGATGGTGGTGGACGCGCCGAACTTCGACGCGCTGCGCAGGCTTCAGGATCACCTGATGGCGATGCAGCGCAGCGGCTATATTACCGACTTCAAGATCTGGCAGCTCTTCCCTGGCCAGAAGACGCTCATCGCCAACAAGAGCGAGCGGCTGCGGCGCGAAAACCCCTACACCCTGCGCCAGATCCGCGACCGCAGCATGTTCTTCGGGCGCGAAGACGAGATCGAGCGCATCATCGAGCAGATCAACCGAGGCGAAACGTTCATCGTGCTGTATGGCCAGAAGCGCATCGGCAAAACCTCGCTGCTGTTCCAATTGGCCGAAAACGTGCTGCCGCAGGCCTGCAACATCCTGCCCGTGCTGTTCGACAGCCACAGCCTGGCCCACTTCACGCCAGAAACATTCCTCTATGGCCTGGCAGATGCCGCCTATGCCCGCCTTACCCCGCTGCTGCGCCACAACATGCGCAACCTGCGCCTGCGCCAGCGCGACCTGGAAGGCGACCCGTTCACCGCCTTTGCGCGCTGGGTGCAGTTGGTGGAGGGCCGCCTGGCCGGGATGCATGGCGACGCCTCCCACCGCCCCGGCCCGCGCCTGTTCTTCATCGTCGATGAGTTCACGCGCGCCGAAGAAGAATGCGTGCGCGGCAAGCTGGACGTGACCTTCTTCGACAACCTGCAATGGCTGGTGGGCAATTCTGGCGTGGGGGTGCTGCTGTGCGTTCACGATCATGTTTACCGCCCCAGCAGCAAAAGCTGGGGCGTCATCCAGCGCGGCAATCCCATCCGGCTGGATACGCTGGAAACCCCCGCAGCGGCGCGGCTGGTGCAGCAGCCCCTGGAACGCATTTACAAATATCCACCGGAAATCGTACAATACATCCTGGATCTGACGCACTGCCACCCCTATCTGCTGCACGCGCTGTGCTTTGAACTGGTGCGCAGGATGAGCGACACGGGGCGGGACGCCGTACAGATCGAAGACGTGCACTCCGCCATCACCACCATTCTGAAGAGCGGCGAACACTACTTCAACCACTTTCGCAGCCAGGTCGATACGTTTGCGTGGGAAGTCATGAAGTCCATCGCCTATACCGGCGGCGACGAATGGCTGACGCGCGACGCCATCGTAAGCCAGTTGGAAAAGCACAACCCAAACATGACGGGCGACCGCTGGAAGATCACCAACGCCATCGGCGAGCTGAACCGCGCCGGGCTGCTGCGGGCGCAAACCGAAACCGGGCAGGCCGTGTATCGCATTCGCGTGCGCCTGCTCCAACTGTGGATCCGCCATGCGACCAACCCCATTGTGTCTGCCGATCTGCAATACTGATGTGACAGGATCGTACTTACAGGGCCTAGCAAGAACCATGAACGCTGTACAGAACCCGTATACACCTATGCTGCTGACCTATAACCCGGTGCGCTTTTATGGGCGCGAGAACGAGATCAGCAGCATTCTGACCGTGATCACCGCGGCTGACCCCAACAGCCACGCCATCTATGGCATTCGCACCATCGGCAAAACGACGCTGTTGAAATTCCTGAAGGATAAAAACGGCGCGCAGGTGCGCTATGCAGAGTACATCAATGCGAAGTTTCGCCCCGGCAGCGGCGGGCGGCTGCTTTTCGCATACCTGAACTTTCACAACTTCTACCCCGGCGATAACCTCTTCCACGCCATGCTGGAAGAACTGCGCGACGAGATGCAGCGGGAACACCTGGAAGCCCTGGTGACGCTGGCCGAAACCACAGACGAAGCCGGCGAACAGGAGATCGTGGACGCGCTGCGCGATGGCCTGAAGGGGCTGGCCGCCCACAGCGTGCGCGTGGTGTTCCTGCTGGACGATTTCGACACGCCGCTGCGCGAGCTTCAGCATCACGAGGAATTTATGCTGCGCTCGCTCAGCGATGACGCCTGCCTCATCATCGCCACCGAAGACTCGTTTGCCGAACTGCGCCCGGATATCACCGAAACCTCGTCGCCGCTGCTGAGCATTCTGCGGCCAGAGGCCATCGCGCTCATTTCAGAGCGCTCTGCGCGCCAGTTGGCCAGCGAACCGGCGCACGATGCTGGCGTGGCGCTGACGGCAGACGAAGAGACGTTCCTCATCAACGTGGCGGGCCGCCAGCCCTTCCTGCTAACCGCCGCGTGCGAAATCTATTTCGACATGCGCGCGCAGGTGCCAGAGCTGGCCCAACGCCTGCAAGACAGCGCCTTCCACCTTCAGTTCATCTACCGCATGGAGGGTCTTATCACGCAGGCTGGCGCGCGGCACGC
>CAZQIJ010000376.1:0-4695 GCA_964592955.1 uncultured Anaerolineaceae bacterium | reverse complement strand
GGATATCGCGCTCTACCCCACCCTCAGCGCGCGCCGCAACCTGGAATTCTTTGGCCGAATGTATGGCTTATCTGGCACAGACCTCAACCGGCGCATGGATGAGGTGCTGGAATTTATCGACCTCAGAGACCGGCAGAATGACCGGGTGGAGACGTTTTCTGGCGGGATGAAGCGCCGCGTCAACATCGGGGTGGGGCTGCTGCACAAACCCCAGTTGGTCTACATGGACGAGCCGACGGTCGGTGTCGATCCGCAAAGCCGCCGCCGCATCCTGGATACCGTGCTGCGCCTGCGCGATGAATACCAGATGACTGTGCTTTATACCACCCATCTTATGGAAGAAGCGCAGGAGCTCAGTGACCGAATCGGCATCATCGATCACGGCGAAATCATCGCGCTCGGTACCCTTACAGAGCTGATGCAGAAAGCGGGCGAAGAAGACCGCCTGATCTTTAATCTCGGAACTTATGGCGCGCCGGAGTTGCTGCTGAGCCGGCTGAAAAGCGATATTGACGGCGTCACGCGTGTGGAACAGCAGAGCGAAATCCCGGAGGCGGGGCGCGACCCGCAAACCCAGGTCACCGTCTATGCCCGCCGGGGGCGCAAGGCGCTGCCGGATGCCATCCGCATTGCAAACGAAGCCGGTGTCGATATTGTTTCGGTTGAGGTACGCGAACCCGACCTTGCGTCTTTGTTCCTCAAACTGACCGGGCGCGACCTGCGCGATTAGGAGACGTTTCATGCTCAAGATCTGGCTCATTGCAAGTAAAGATGTGCGCGAAACCTTTCGTGATCGCAACCTGCTGCTTATCATGTTTGCTGCGCCGCTGGCGCTGGCGACGATTATTGCGCTGGCCTTCAGCGGATTAGGCGGCGGCGCTGCCCCCATCGGCGATATTCCGATGGCTGTTGTTAACCTGGACGAAGGCAGTGAGAACGGCAACATGGGGGCAATCTACACACAGGTCTTTGTGGAGTCGGGCGAGCCCAGCCTGGTGACTGCCGAAACCCCGTGCCCACTGCCGGCTGCCGGTGCGGGCACCGCCAACCCGATCTTTGACCTTACCAATGCTGTTGCCCTTACCGAGACAGCAGCGGCGCGTGCATGTGTTGATGACGGCACCTATGTCGCCGCGGTCATTATCCCGGCAGATTTCAGCACACGCATCAGCTATTCTCCCACCCAGCAGGAAATCCAGTCGGTGAGCGTGGAAGTGTACTTTAACCCAAGCTCACCAATTGCCGCCAGCGTCGTGCGCAGCATCACGGAGTCCATCACGAACCAGATGGCGACAGGCAGTATCACCGTCGCCGCCGTGATCGAGACGCTTATGGACATCAATCCGCTGCAGGCGCTGCAGCTCAACGGCAGTGAAACGTTCGCCGCCGGTATCGAGCAGGCCTACAACGGAAGCACGGTGCCCATCAGCATCGAACGTCAGACGGTAGCGGGCGAGCCTGTAACCTTTAATCCGCTCGTTGTCATCGGCGCATCGCAGGCCATCTTCTTCGCCCTCTTTACGGCCAATGGCGGCGCGACTGCTGTCATCGAAGAGCGCCGCAACTGGACGCTGCAACGGATGCTCATCACCCCTACCGCACGCAGCACCGTGCTGCTGGGCAAGCTGACCGGTGTCTTCGTCATGATCCTGGTGCAGCTTCTGCTGTTGTTCATCGCGTTTTCCATAGTCGCCAGCGTCATCGCGGGGGAGGTGCAGTTCATCTGGGGCACCAACATCCCCGGCATCGTGCTGATCCTCTTCACCTCTGCGCTCGCTGCGTGCGGCCTCGGTTCGATAGTGGCAGCGGCTGCCAGAACGCCTGAACAGGCCAACACCATCGGGTCCGTTCTGGCCATTGCGATGGCGGCTTTCGGTGGCGCTTTCGGCTTCTCGCTCAGCAATACCGTGCCCAGCCTCGGCTGGATTTCGCAGCTTTCACTGATCTACTGGGGGACAGACGCTTTTGCGCTGCTGGCGCAGGGCGATCCCAACATACTGACCCATGCCCTGGTGCTGACGGTGTTCGGCGTTGTTACATTCTTCGGCGGGCTGGTATTGTTTACCCGCCGCCTGGAAGACCGGTAGGAGGCAGACAGATGGACATTCGTAAAGTATGGCACATGATGCTGCACGAACTGCGCCTGAATTTTGTGGATCGCAGTTACTGGATTTTTACGCTGCTGGTACCCGGGATGATGGTGATTGTGGTCGCGGCTGCCAACGGGGCCTTTGCCTCGGATATCCCGGTGACGCAGCGCATCGACATCATCGACAACGATAACAGCGCGCTTTCCGCGCAGTTTCTGGCGACGATGCATACCACCAACGACAGCCTGCTCATCTGCCCGCTGGATATCACGGCTGGCGCACCCCCACAGGATGAGGCCGACCCTTGCCTGTTGGAAGGTGAAACCCTCACAGCAGAGCAGATGGCGGAACGCGTGGTGAACGGCGTGACGCTGGCCATGATTGAGATCCCGGCAGGTTTTGAAGCCGCAGTGCGCGCCGGGGAAGAGGTTTCCATCATCTACCGTTCCAGCGATGACCCCAACACACCCAGCTACCTCCAGCAGACGGTGCAGGCCGCCATTCAGCGGCTAAGCGGCGCAGAGGTCGCGCGCGGTGTCGCCGAAGACCTTGCCGCTGAGGGGATAGGTGGAGAAGCTTTCGGGGGCAGTGTCTATACACGCGCCTCGCAGCTTTGGGCAGAGAACCTGATCCGTGTGACGGCCGTCGAGGTGGCTGGTGGAGACGCGCAGTACGCCGGTTTCCGCCAGTCTGTACCCGGTATGGGAAGTATGTTCGTGATGTTCACCGTGCTGGGCGGTGCGGCAGGGCTGATTATTGAGCGCAAACAGTGGACGCTTCAGCGCATCGCCACCATGCCGGTGACCAAAGGTGAGATCATCGCGGGGAAGATGGCCTCGCGCTTTGTGCTGGGTATGCTGCAGTATGCGGTGGCATTCGCAATCGGTTTTGCGTTTGGAACAGCCTTCGGAAGCTCGCCGCTGGCGCTGGTCATCATCGCTTCGGCTTTCGTGTTCTGTATGAGCGCGCTGACGCTGCTGCTGGCGACGATTGTCACGCGCGAAGAACAGGCTGCCGGCCTTACCACGTTTATGGCGCTTACGCTGGCACCGCTGGGTGGGGCATGGTGGCCGCTGGAAATCGTGCCGCAGTTTATGCAGCAGGCCGCGTTGGTATCGCCGATCACGTGGGCTATGGACGGGTTCAACGACGTGATCTTTCGTGGTGGCAGCATTCCGGATGTTCTGCCACAATCAGCGGTTCTGATGGGGTTGGGGTTGGTACTGTTCGCACTGGCGGTGCGGCGTTTCCGCTACGTGTGATAGTGCTGCCGCCCGCCCAAATCGGTGGCTCATTTTTTTGTCTGCAACAGCCTTTCTGTAAATGCCCTGCGCAAATCCACGCGCAGCAAACCGTCGCTGGTGTAGGGGCACGGTACGCCGTGCCCAACGGCGCATGGATTTCCGCCAAGTGTACTGCTACCAAGACAAGGTTAAGATGCAGGGTGAAACGCACATCGCGTGTATGGGGGCGCTTCCCCCGTGACCCCGGCAGGGAGCGAAGCCCCCTGCACCCCGCATTCTCATCTTGTTGCGGTACTACCCTGAAGATTCAGCGTCTTCTCATGCGCGCGTGTCACATCTGGTGCTGCGATGCGGGTATAGTATCGGCGTCAGGCTACAATCACTTAACCGACAACCCAAGGAGAGAAATATGCCAACTCGTAATGGTCAGGCCGTGTGGCAGGGCACACTGCAAGAAGGAACCGGCTCCGTGAAATTCGGAAGCTACGAAGGCCCTTACTCGTTTAAGTCCCGCTTCGAAGACGGCGAAGGTACTAATCCCGAAGAACTGCTCGGTGCGGCTCATGCCGGGTGCTTTGCGATGGCCCTCAGCGCCCGCCTGGGACGTGAAGGGTTTCCCGCCAACCGTGTAGAAGCGACTGCCAAAGTCCATCTGGAAAAAGGGGATGCGGGGTTCAGGATCGCCCGCATCGACCTGGTCACAGAGGCAGACGTGCCAAACCTTGATGCTGAGAAGTTTCTGGAATTTGCCAATGCTGCAAAAGAAGGCTGCATTGTGTCTCAGGCGCTGGCGTCGGTAGAAATCACGCTGGACGCCAAGCTGGTCTAACCCGGTGTTCGATGAGGGGCGGCGGGTTGTGTCCGCCCCTTCTGCAGGTGAGCTGCGTTCGGTTCAGTTCGTACCCCGCAGGCGTGGGTCGAGCGTGTCGCGCAGGCCGTCTCCCAGCAGGTTGAACCCTAAAACGGTCAGGGTAATGGCCAGACCGGGGAAGAACACCATGTGCGGTGCAGTAAACACATAATTGCGAGACTCTGCCAGCATCTGCCCCCATTCCGGTTCAGGTGGCTGTGCCCCCAAACCCAGGAACGACAGCGCCGCCGCTTCGATGACCGCCGTACCGATGCCCAGTGTGGCCTGTACGACCAGCGGGGTTAGCGTGTTGGGAAAGATCTGCACAAAGAGCAAACGCATCGGCCCAGCACCCAGCGCGCGCGCCGCCGTCACAAACTCCAGTTCCTTAACGGCCAGCACACTGGCCCGCGCCAACCGTGCGTACACAGGGATCGACACAATGCTGATCGCCAGGAGCGCGTTGACCAGCCCCGGCCCGCGAATCGTCACAATGGTAATGGCCAGCAGC
>CAZQIJ010000375.1:0-4719 GCA_964592955.1 uncultured Anaerolineaceae bacterium | reverse complement strand
AGGTCTTTTTACCCACTTTAGTGGGTGTACAACCGGCACATGACGAGACCGTTGCCAGCCAGGGCCCCTGGCACCCCGACTTTGCAAAAGCCCTGGGGGCAAGGGATGCATTTCAGCGTGTTGGGGACAAGGCCTGAATGCCCTCACCCTAATCCCCCTCCCGACCGTGCCTTCGGCACTGTGAGCGGGGCTAACGCACGGGACTCGTGGGATCTTCATCCCCCTCGCCCAGTCGCAACGCGGTGTTCGGCAGAGGGGGAGAATGCTGAGACGCGGCACAGACGCGCAGCGGTCACAGCGCCGCCGCGGCCAGGCGCGTTTCGAGCTGCTGGGCGATGGCCAGCAGGTCAGGCGGCTGCGGGAGCGGGTCGGGCGCGGCGGGCAGCGTCGCAGCCAGGCGTGCCAGCATGGGCAGGCGCATGGCACCGCACGCGGGATGCTGGCGCACCACCGCCACCAGGTAAGCCGCGTGGGCAGCGTCGCCGTCTGCCGCCGTGATGTGCGCCGCCGCCTGAAGCAGTTCCAGCAGCGTGGGCGCGGTGGCGTTCTGGGTGGCCACAGGCAGCAGCTCCAGCAGCAGGGCGCGCGCTGCCGCGTTCCCCTCGTGGCGCAGTACCAGCGGCACCAGCGGCAGCAGGCGCAGGCGGTAGTTCGGTGAGTAGATCTCGTGCATGGTGGCGCGGGCTTCGTCGTAGTGGGCGCGCGCGGCGGCGGCGGTGAGATCTTCAACCAGCGCCTGCGCCACCAGCGCCGAGATCAGCAGGGGCGGATTTTCCAGCCGCCGCCCGACACCGACGGCGATCTCCAGCGCAGCGCTGGCGGCCTCGTAGCGCGCGCAGTCGATGTGGATGTGCGCGTTGGTAAGCTGCGCTTCACCAATGCTGAGGACATCGCCATACGCTTCCGCCTGTTCCAGGCTGGTGGCCAGATGCTGCACGGCCTGCGCTTCATCCCCCAGCACATAGGCCGCCTGCGCCAGCATATGATAGGCATCGATGGTGGTTTCGCGCACCGTCAGGCCGCGCACCTGCTCCAGCAGTCGTTCCAGCGCCTGCGCTGCCCCGGCATAGTCTCCGGTATCCAGCAGCAGGCGTCCCAGGTTCAGCGCCACCTTTGAAGCGCCCATGCGATCCCCCACGCGCGCGGTCAGTTCCTGCGCTTCGCTCAGGTAGGCGCGCGCGTCGGCATAATTGCCGCGCGTGGTTTCCGCCAGACCCAGGTTATTGAGCTGATTGCTGAGCAGGCGCACATCCCCGCTGGCGCGGGCGGCGGTGAGTGCCAGCGCCATGCAGCGGTAGCTTTCTTCGGTGCCGCCCCTGCCGAAATAGGCGATGCCCATCACAGACCATGCGGACGACTCCGCGGCGCGGTCGTTAAGTTCGATGGCCAGCGCCATCGCCTGCTCGGTAAAGCGAATGGCGTCGTCGTAATCCTTGTTGAGCACATGCATCTGCGCCAGTTTGCCCAGGGCGCGCAGCCGCAGCACATCTGACCGGGCCAGGAGCATGGCTTCCTTCAGCGTGGCCAGCGCCACCACATAGCCGGCCACAAAGCGCTGCGCGCTGCTGAGCACGATGAGCAGTTCGGCACGCGTTTCGCCCTCTGCAAAGGGCAGCACGCGCGCGATGAGGTACTGCGCTTTGGCATAATCTGCGGTGTAGTTCACCATGCGGTCGGCGGCGCGCAGGGCTGCGGCGGTGGCCTGGGGCATATCGCCGGCGGTGAACCAGTGGTCGGCCAGCGTTTCGGCATAGCGCGGATCGTCTGCATAGGCCGCGCTGATGGCGGTGGCGGCGGCGCGATGCAGGTCGCGGCGCTCGGTCATAGAAAGTGTGGCCAGCAGGGTGGCGCGCAGCGTGTCGTGCGAAAAGCGCCAGTAGCCATCGATGAGTTCCAGCACGGCGGCATTGGCGCAGCGCGTTAGCCAGGTTTCGCTAACGCGCATGATGTCTGGGTCTATTTCGCGCCCCATCACGGCGGCCAGCTTCAGCGCCGCCTGATCTTCGGCGGCCACGCGCGCCAGCCGCCGCTGAAGCACCTGGAACACGCCATGCACCGTCATCGTGGCGGGCAGCGTCACCCTGCCGATGGCGTCCAGTGCCCCGGCTTCTTCGGCCAGCGCCCGCAGCACCTCCACCATAAAGAAGGCGTTGCCCTCGGTTTCGCGCTGAAGCAGGTCGATCACGTCCGGGCGGCGACCGGCTTCGCCCAGCATGGCGGCGCTTAGCGCTGCCACCACCGGCTCTTGGAAGCGCGTCAGTTTGATGACGGCGGCATCTGGGAAGGACTGCGGCAGGTCTGGCGTTTCGTCGTCGCGGAAGGTGGCCACGATAAGCCAGCCCATCGCGGCGGCAGCCGGTGCCAGCAGCGCCAGGATGTCGAGCGCGTCCCAGTGCAGGTCTTCCAGCAGCAGCAGGCCGCGCGCGGCGCTGGCCCGGCGCTGTGGCGCAGCGGCAGAGGTGGCGGCCGTAAGCAGTTCGCGCAGGGTGAGGGCCAGGCGCTGGCGCGCTGCCGTCCCCTGAAGCGCTGGCACGCGGGTATCTGCAAAACCCAGCAGCTCGTGCAGGTCTGGGACGAGTTCGCGCAGGATGCCGACCTGCGTCTCGTTGAGGTACACATCCAGCGCCAGCCTGCGCACCGGTTCACGCCACATGCGATCCGGGATCTGCATATCGGTCTGGCCGCGGACGACGATCAGCCCGCGCACCAGGCCCTGAATGCGCAGTTCGTCCAGCAGGCGGCTTTTGCCCACCCCGCCCTCACCGCCCACCAGAATCATGCCGCCCTCGTCCAGGGCGGCCAGCAGCCGCGCCATTTCGGCATCGCGCCCCAGGAAGGCTGAGGCTTGCAGGTAACTTTCGCGGATGTGCGGGTCTTCTGGCGGGGCGGGGTTATCGACCGCTTCGCGCAGGGCCGTGATGACTTCCGGGGCGCTGGCATAGCGTTCGAGCGGTTCTTTGTGCAGCAGCCGTTCGATGACTGCTGCCAGGCGGACGTTTTCCAGCCCCACGGAAGGCGGGCGCATGAGGATCTGGTCGATCATGTGGGCGACGTTATCTGCGGGGAAGGGGTGGCTGCCCGTCAGCATTTCGCAGGCGATGACCCCCACGCTGTAGAGATCGGCGGCGGCGGTCACCGCGCGGCCCAAAAGCGTTTCAGGCGCGATGTAGTTGATGGTGCCCATGATGCCGCTTTCCGCGTTCGGCGGGCCTTCCTGCACCAGGCCGAAATCCAGCACCTTCACGCGCCCATCCATGCCCACCAGCATGTTGGACGGTTTCACATCCCGGTGGATGAGGCCGCGCCGATGCACGTAGGCCAGCCCCTCCAGCATCTCCAGAATCAGGCGCATCTGCTCATCCAGCGGCGCGCTGCGACCCGCGTCCACGATGGTCTGCGCGTTGGGCAGCAGTTCCATGGTGAAGAACGGGCGGCCTTCGAGGTCAAACCCATAGTCGATCACGCTGATGAGGTGGGGATGCCGCAGCGACGCCAGCACGCGGAATTCGCGCGCGAGCGTGAGGCGGGCTTCCTGGTCAATATCTGCAACTGCCGTAAGCTGCTTAAGCGCAACAAGCTGTCCGGTCAGGCGGTCATAGGCGGCATGGACGACACCCATGCCGCCCGCGCCGATTTTCTCCCGAAGTTGGTAACGTCCCTGGATCACACGGCTCCCCTTTGCATCTCTCCAACGGCTTCCATTTACATCTTAGGTTACAGTAAATCTTACGACATAATCCGGTGTGCTGCGCGTCCTGCGTATCACACAGTAAAATGTGAGATGAATCGTAACCACGCAGGCAGGCGCTGTCGCGCTTCTGCTTTCCCCTCACCCCCCTGTCCCCTTCGCCCCTCAGTGGGAGAAGGGGGCGAATCGCAGGCCAGAAAGTCCCCTCTCCTCTGCGTGGGCTGAGGGGATTTCGGGGTAAAGGGGCAATGGACCTGAGGTGTTACGATTAATTTTTGAGTGCGCGCCACTGGGCACGGGACAGATAACGCCTCTATTTTACCCGGTTTTGGCGGTTTTGCGCGAACAAACGTGTGCCCCGCGCGCTCACCAAACCTGTGTGTTCGCCCGTGTTTCCGTATAGCCCCTGGCGGGACTGCGCGTGGATTTTCTGCGGCGACTGGCTTAGAATGGTCCTCCCCAGCCCTTAGCATTCCGGAGTGGTGAAAGATGTCGTTTTATCCTGGCGCTGCCCTGCGCCCCATCACAGATGCAGACGAGGAATTCCTCATTTCCCTGTACGCCACCACGCGCGAAGATGAACTGCGCCAGGTCACATGGTGGACGGATGCGCAGAAAGATGATTTTGTGCGCTTTCAGTTTCGGGCACAGCACACGTTCTACACCAACAAAGCCAACTATCCGAACGCGTCGCTGGACGTGATTGAGCTGGATGGTATTCGCATCGGGCGGGTGTACGTTCAGGAATGGCCGAACGATGTGCGCCTCATGGAGATCACGCTGCTGCCGGAGTACCGCAATCGCGGCATCGGCTCCGCCTATGTGCGCTGGCTGATCGACCACGCCGCACGCCAGAACAAGCCGGTATCGCTGCATGTGGAGCGTTTTAACCCGGCCTACCGGCTGTATCTGCGTTTCGGCTTCAGGCCAGGCCACGAAACCGGCGTCTATACATTTATGGAGTGGCGTCCGGGGCAGACAGCCACCGAACCGCCCCCGCCAGCACCCAGGACCATCACAGACACAGAAGC
>CAZQIJ010000374.1:0-4723 GCA_964592955.1 uncultured Anaerolineaceae bacterium | reverse complement strand
GGGGGGCCGGGGTGGGCGGGGGGGGGGGAAGGGTGACCACTTCACCCGCTGACAGGCTCAGGGTAAACGCCCCTGTCAGCAGCCGATCGCCAGAGACGCCGCGATAGCCATCCACCACAATCGTATATGCACCGTCGGACGGCAGTTCAAAGCCATCAATCAACGCATTCAGACCCTCACCGCCGTCATCGTTGGTGATCAGTTCGTTAGCGTCTTCATCCTGGAGCCGCAGAAGCGGGTCAAAGGCCTCAGAATTCAGTGCGATGGTTACCAAGTCTCCGCGAGAACCGGTGAACGTGAAGGTTACCAACTGCGCGTCTTCGGTCAGCTCGCCGTCGATCAATTGACCATAGGCAATAATACCGCTCCCGGTCTGTGCCTCAGCAGTTGGGGCGGGGGTCGCCGCTGCTGTCGGTTGGCCTGTGGGCTGCGCAGCAACATCATCGCCCTCGGCCAGCGTCAGGGTGTATTCACCGCTGATGGTCCGATTACCGCGCGTGCGGGCGAAGCTGTCTACCACCACGCTGTAGACACCGTCTTCGGTGATTTCATAACGCTGAATCAGCGCATTCAGGCCGGGGCCGCTGTCATCGTCGGTGATGATCTCGCTGCCGTCTGCATCCAGCAGCCGCACCAGCGGATCAAATGCGCCGGAGTCCAGCGTAATGGTCACCACGTCACCTGCGCCTGCGCTGAAGGTATAAACAGCCGTCTGGTTGGCTTCGGTAATTTCGCCTGTGACTGTTTGGCCATAAATGATGGGGGTGCCTTCGGGCAGGGGCAGCGCCGCTTCTGTTCCCTGCGCGGTCGGTTCGGTGCCGGGGGCTTCTGTGGCCTGCACCACGCCGCTGGCCGAGGTAAGTGCAAAGCGGAGTTGATACTGCCCTTCCACAACCCGGCTGCCCGTCTGCCCGCGATAGCTGTCCACGACGATTGTGTAGGTGCCATTCTCTGTAATGTCAAACCCGTTCAGCGCGGCAAAAAGCCCTGGGCCACCGTCATCGTCGCGGATCACTTCGCGCCCTTCCGGGCCCAGCAAGCGCAGCATCGGGTCAAAATCTTCAGAGTCCAGCGCAATCGTTACTTCGTCACCGCTGGCCGCTTCGAATGTGTATTCGGCAGTCTGCGTGTCTGGCGTCAGCAGACCCACCACAGCATCGCTGGTGGCCAGCGCGCTGCCTGGCTGGATCTCGCGCAGGAAGGCCAGGGTCAGTTGATAGGCACCGGTTTCGCCATTCCGTCCGTCAGAGTCCGATGCCAGTCGGCTGGTCACCGCCACCCGGTAGATATCGTTATCGGGCAGGGCAAAGCCGCGAATCTGAGCGTTCACCCCGTCCAGCCCGTCATCGTTGCGGGTCAGCACAGCCCCATCTGAAGCCCACAGAATCAGGAAGGGGTCAAAGTCAGCCGAGGTCAGTGTGATATCGACGAAGGTTCCGCCAACAGCCTCAAACGTGTAGTACTGGGTGTAGGCGTCCTGGGTCAGCTCGCCTGATACCGGCGTTCCGGCAGACAGTTCGCTGCTGGGAATTTGCACTTCCACCTGCGGACCCTCGGTGATAGTCAGTGTTCCGGTGCGCACGAGCACATCGTTATCGTACAGATCGATGTTGTATACACCCGGTCTGTCTGAGGGTTCACTGAACAGTGCTGTAACAATTGCGCCGGTAGAGTCCGCCGTGCGGGTACTCTCGTACACAATCTCGCGTGTTTCACGGTACGTCGCTACCAGACGGTAGTCTGTGTTGGGCGCTAACCCGTCCGTTATGATCTGGTGCGATGTCCCAATTGGGCCATCTGGCGGCTCAATAGTCAGCGGTGCCAGTATCACACGTCCGGTAGTGGGTATCGGGGTCGGCGTTGGGGTGAGGGTAGGGGTCGTGGTCATTGCGTTCAGCGTTGCACGCGCATTGACCGTCGCGAAAGGATCAACGGTAGGTTCTGGCGTGTTCTGAGCCTGCAGCGCAGCAGTTGTGAACCCAAGCATCAGAACAAACAACAGCAGACGAATCATTCGTGCCATCCGGTTCTTCCTTAAAAGGTGAGTAGCGACCATGTTTCCTATTGTAGGGGTATTTTCGCGTTTTGGGTACATAGTTCCCTTTCCGATCCCAGGTCAGGGCGTGGATAGGGCTGTTTCATGCCACACGCACCCGCACGGGATGAACGACTGCACCCCCTGCCCCGTTGCCAAAGGCGTTCGGGATTACTTTTATCAGCATGTTGTACGCGCCGTTCACATCAGCGTATATGAGGCTGCACAACTTTCACAGGCAACTGCGGGCCCGCAGCAAGGCGTGCTGTTTCAACCGCTTCTCAATCGCGCGGTAGTTTCAGATAGCCCACACCAGCGATACGCGGTCTTAGGCTGTTCCAGACAAAAAACCAGCCACCGCTTTGCGCGGGCGCACATTGCCCCGCCCCTACAGGTGATGGATTATTCTCCTGGAATAGCGCTAGAGATGTCGCCAACCTTGTTGGCATCGTCGCGCAGTTTCATGCCCTCATTATGTCACAAGTGGGCATACAAAGACACAAACTGATGTGGCGTTTGCGATACGCGTAGGGTGATCGTATGGCAGCCGTCCTGAGGTCATAGACCGCACGCCGCATTGCAGGTCGGTAGCACGAGGCACGCGACGCGGCTGCGGTTCCTTCGTGACACTGCTTCTACCTACTCAAAGGAGTTGAGGTCGCGCAGGTCTTCCTGGGTCGCCGGGCCGATACCCGGCACGGCATCGAGTGCATCGAGATCCGCGAACGGACCATTTGCACTCCGGTAATCAAGGATGGTCTGTGCCAGCGATGGACCGATACCGGGCAGCGTGTCCAGCTCTTCCAGGGTTGCGGTGTTGATGTAGACGAGCGCGCCTCCGCTGGGAGTGGGCAGCGGCACATTATGCGGAACAGCGGCAGCGCCAGGCGTGGCTGCGGTCTCTGGTGCGGCAAGCGCTGGTACGTGGACCTGATCGCCATCGTGCAGCAGCCCCGCAAGGTTAACACGAGACAAATCGGCGTTCGCAGTGGTTCCGCCAGCAGCCCTCACGGCATCTTCAACCCGGCTTCCCGCTGGCACCTCGACCAGCACTTCTGGCGTGGCGACGGCCCCGGTAACATACACACGAAGGGGCGATGGCGTCTCGGTTGGGAGGGCGGTAGCAGTTGGCTGCGGCGGGTTAATGGTGATCTGAACCGGGGCCGGGCGTGCCGAAAGCAGCAGAACGCCCGCCCCTACCAGAGCGGCAATCAGCACGAGAAAAGCGGCGGTGAGTGTTCGGTCAGACTGCATAGCGCCTCCTTTTTAAGCCTGCATAGTATATACTCATCGCGGCAGAATATCAAAATGCCGCTGTTAAGATTCTGCAAAGTTCGTGCATCTGGCCAGGCAGCCGCCACTCTTTACACTGGAGAGGGTTATGAGAAGTGAAGCACGCACACCGCGTGACAAGTGGCGCACAGAAATGCTACAATACAGGCAGTTCGTATAGGGTGTGATCAGCGCCAGGATTTGCGAGACAAGTGTTTAAGAGGTTCGTCCATGCTCACTCGTGATACTGATACGCGTGCTGTATCGCTGGTAGACCTGCCAGTGATCCGGCGGCTGTTGGACAAAGGGACAGTTCTGGATAATGAACTGGTCTTCACGCGTTCCGATTACAGTCCCAACAGCTCTTTGATCTCGACCGTTCTGCTGCCGCAGCGCGGGGTCTATACCCTGCTCTCCCGTTCAGAGAAGCAGCAGGTGGTGGCCCAGTTCCGGCTGAAGCCGGATGACTCCTACGCGCGTGTCGTGTATGTCGCGCCGGGGCGAGACTACACAGCAGATGACACCATCTGGCTGCACGCCTTTGATGCGATGGCGCGTGAAGCGGGGCGTCATGGCGCGCACATGCTGATGGCCGAAGTGGAAGAGAACGATGCGCTGTTTGAAACGCTGCGTACAAGCGGGTACGCGGTTTATGCACGACAGGAAGTGTGGCGACGGCCTGTAGGGGACTATGCCTGCGCAGAAGACTCTGTTGAACTGACCACAGAGACCTTCGCAGATGCCACCGGGGTCTATTCGCTTTTTGTAAACACTGTTCCCAGCATGGTACAGCCGTTTGCTGCACCCCCGGCAGATATGCATGGCCTGGTGTACCGCCGCAACGATCGTACCGGTGCGTACCTGGCCTATGCCGAGGGCAAGAGCGGTGTCTACCTCATCCCGTATCTGCACCCGGATGTGATGAGCGAAACCCCCGCTGTGATGGCTGCCGCGCTGCAGCACATTGCCCGTGCAGACAGGGTGCCTGTTTATGTATGTGTGCGCCGCTACCAGGACTGGATCACAGAGGCGCTCGCGCAGTTGGGCTTCAGCCACTACGTTCAGCAGGCCGTGATGGTGAAGCATATCACCGCCGGGGTACGCAGCGCCGGGTTTGCGTCGCTGCGCCGCCAACTGGACAAAGTGGTTCAACCGGTGCAATCCGCACAGAATACGACCGTTAACTGCGACGAACAGTAAGGGTGGCAATTACACCCGGTAGCAATACACCGGGTGGCAATACGCAGGGAGGCGAAGGGTTTCTCTCACCCCCTCCCTGATCGCCAGCCAGCATTCCGGTTTAGCCCCCTGGGGATGGCGGCAGCTTATCCCCTGCACACAGCCCGTTGAACAGGCACAGATGCCGCATGACACAGCCGCCGAAGCGGGGCGGCTTTCACCGGCTTAAGCCCGAAT
>CAZQIJ010000373.1:0-4725 GCA_964592955.1 uncultured Anaerolineaceae bacterium | reverse complement strand
ATCAGTCCCGGCGATACCGTCTACACAACGATTGAACCGGAGGATGTGCGCCATATCACCCTCAATGGGCAGCGCTTCGTCCCCGGTGAACGGGATAAGGTGTTATTCCCACTGTGTTTCTGCCGCGAATGTGGGCAGGAATATTACACGGTACGGATGACGACGAATGAGGATGGTGAGCAGCGGCGGGTGATGCCGCGTGAATTCAGTGACCGGCTGCCGGATGACGGAAGTGAAGCGGGCTATCTGTACTTAACATCAGATCCAACCAGAGCATGGCCGGATGATGACGATCTCATTGACAGTGAGCGCCTCCCGGATGACTGGCTCGAAGAGCGCAACGGTGTGCGACGTATCCGGTCGCACCGCAAAGAAAAACTGCCGAAACGTGTGCTTGTTTTCCCATCAGGGGAAGAAGATGCACAGGGGCAGGAATGCGTCTACATCTCATCGCCCTTCATGTTCTGCCTCAACTGCGGGGTATCGTATGCCGCCCGTCAGAGCGACTTTGGTAAGCTGGCAACGCTGAGTTCCGAGGGACGCAGCAGCGCGACCACCCTGCTCAGCCTGTCAGCGATACGTTCCTTGAAAACGAGCGACCTGCCCCAGCACGCGCAGAAGTTGTTGAGTTTCACGGATAATCGGCAGGATGCTTCCCTGCAAGCAGGACACTTCAATGATTTCATCGAAGTCAGCCTGCTGCGCGGGGCGATTTATCGGGCCGTCGAACAGGCAGGCACTGCCGGACTGACGCATGAATTGATCGCTGAGAAAGTCTTTGAGGCACTGAAACTGCCCCTCGAACTGTATGCCAGCGATCCTAGTGTGCGCTTTCAGGCATTGCAGGAGACGCAGCGGGCGCTGCGGCAGGTATTGGGTTATCGCATTTACCGCGATTTGCGCCGGGGTTGGCGTATCGCACTGCCCAATCTGGAACAGTGTGGACTGCTGGAGATTGGCTATGCCGATCTTGATGCTGTATGCGCGGCAGAGGATGTCTGGGCAGAGGGTCATCCAGCGCTGGTGACAGCATCCCCGCGAACGCGCATGACCATCGCTAAAACACTGCTGGATTATATGCGGCGTGAACTGGCAATCAAGGTCGATTATCTCGACAGCGGCTATCAGGAACGCATCCAGCAGTTGAGCAGCCAGCGCCTGGTGGATCCCTGGGCGATAGACGAAGACGAGCGCATGGAATATGCCTCCACACTGATCCCGCGCTCATCCGGTGGCGACGATGGACGCGGCAATTACACCTATGTGTCGGCACGCGGTGGCTTTGGTATCTATCTGCGCCGTCCGGGAACGCTGATTGACTATGATGCCCGCACTTATGGAAAGCTTGGACTGGATGAAACCGGCAGCATCATCCGCCAACTGCTGGAAGGGCTGCGTGTGGCCGGGCTGGTTGAAATCGCCCGCGCACCGAAAGATGAGGACGATGTGCCCGGTTATCAACTGGTGGCATCGGCGATGCGCTGGTATGCCGGGATGGGTGAACGGGCGTTTCATGACCCGATTCGTGTTCCCAATGAATCGCAGGAAGGCGGACGACCTAATGCCTTCTTCGTGGATTTCTACCGAAGCATCGCCCAATCGCTGGTCGGGCTGGAAGCACATGAACATACGGCACAGGTCCCCTATGAGGAGCGCGAAAAACGCGAACAGCAATTCCGCAGGGGTGAATTACCCATTTTGTACTGCTCACCCACGATGGAACTGGGGGTGGATATTGCCGAACTCAATGTGGTTAACCTGCGGAATGTGCCGCCGACACCCGCCAATTATGCGCAACGCAGTGGACGTGCCGGTCGCAGCGGACAGCCCGCACTGGTCTTTACGTACTGTTCCGGGGGCAGCCCGCATGACCAGTATTTCTTCAAACGCCCGGAGCGCATGGTTGCGGGAGCAGTCACGCCACCGCGACTGGACTTGAGCAACGAAGAACTCTTGCGAGCGCATATTCATGCGATCTGGCTGGCAGAAACGGGTATTGACCTCAAAGACACCCTCAAGGAAATCCTCGACATGAACGGCGATCCGCCACTGCTGGAATTGCTGCCGGAGATTCGCCAGCAGGCGGAGTCAGTCACGGCGCGGCAAGCTGCCCGCCAGCGGGCAGAACGGGTACTGAAGACCATCCCGGATGTCGCTGATCCTGATGGATTGCTGGAAGTCACGATGCAGAACATCGTCCGTGCCTTTGATGCCGCCTGTGACCGCTGGCGGGGTCTGTACTGGTCGGCGCTTAAACAGGTCAAGGTTCAGGAAGATATCCGCCGTGACCCGACCCGCCAACAGGCAGACAAGCGTCAGGCGGAACGCTTGCGGCGCGAGGCGCTCTCGCAGATTGATCTGCTGACGGAGGTGAGCAGCCTCGCCCAGTCAGATTTCTACAGTTACCGCTACTTTGCCACCGAGGGTTTTCTGCCGGGTTACAGCTTCCCACGCTTGCCGCTGTCAGCGTTTATCCCGGCGCGTCGGGCCAATCAACGGGATAATTTCCTGTCCCGTCCACGTTTCCTGGCGATTTCAGAATTTGGACCCCGTGCCATCATCTATCATGAGGGGTCACGCTATCTCATCAATCAGGTCATCATGCCCGTGACAGAAGATGAGGATGGCCCGCTCACGACCCAGATCAAGCAGTGTAGCAACTGTGGTTATGTTCATCCGGTGAAGGCAGGTACGGACTACGATTTATGCCAGCGCTGCGGATTGCCGCTCGACCCGCCCCTGCAAGCACTGCTGCGTCTGCAAAATGTCGTCACCCGCCGCCGCGACCGCATCAACGCCGATGAAGAAGATCGGCTGCGGTTGGGTTACGAGATTCGTACCGGGGTGCGTTTCAGCGAACGTGACGGTGTGCCCGACATTCGCACCGCATTAGTCCGCCAGGGTGACCACGACTTAGCGCGGTTAACCTATGCCCAGACCGCTACCTTATGGCGCATTAACCTTGGCTGGGCACGGCGCAAGAATCAGCAGCAGTATGGCTTTATTTTGGATATTGAGCGCGGTTACTGGGGACGCAACGAACAAAGTGAGGATGACCCGGATGATCCCATGTCGGAACGCACGCGACGGGTCATTCCGTATGTTGAGGATAATCGCAACTGTCTGCTGCTTGAGCCGCTGATCGGGCTGGATATTGAGGAGATGGCTTCTTTACAAGCGGCGCTCAAACGGGCCATTGAAACCGTGTTCCAGCTTGAAGACAATGAACTGGCGGCGGAACCGCTGCCGGATCGGGACAACCGGCAGATACTGCTGTTCTACGAGGCAGCAGAAGGGGGTGCCGGGGTACTGCGTCAGTTGGTGGACGACCCTTCAACATTCGCGCTCGTTGCCCGCGAAGCGCTGCGAATTTGCCACTTCGACCCCGATACGGGCGAAGATTTACGCCATGCCCCACGCGCACATGAGGATTGTGAGGCTGCCTGTTATGACTGCCTGCTGAGTTACGGTAATCAGCGTGAGCATCCCATTCTGGATCGGCAGACCATCCGCGAGGTGTTGGGCATGTTCGCTGGTGCCGAGGTGCGGATCAGCCCCAGCAGGGCGACACGGGATGCCCATCTGGAAACATTGCTCAGCCTGTGCGAGTCCGATCTGGAACGGGAGTGGGTGTTGAGCCTGCACGAGCATGGATTGCGCCTGCCTGATTCATCCCAGGTCTATATGGAGGACTGCCAGACCCGCCCCGATTTCATCTATAACAGCGGCGGCGTGTATGCGGCGGTTTATGTAGATGGTTCGCATCACGACTATCCCCAGCGCCAGGGGCGTGACCAGCAGCAGACCGAGTGTATGGAGGATTACGGTTATCGGGTTATTCGTTTCGGCTACCGCGATCATTGGGTCGATATTTTGCAGAAAAATAAGCACATTTTTGGAGGTGGGGCGTGAGTTTTACAGTCGGATCGCTGGTCAGAGTACGCGGACGCGAATGGGTGGTACTGCCCGAATCGACCGATGAACTGGTACGGGTGCGCCCCCTTGGCGGGACGGATGATGAAGTCACAGGCATTTTCGCCCTGCTGGAATCGATTGAACCAGCGCAGTTTGCCCTACCGGATCCAGCCCATATTGGCGATTATCGTTCAGCGCGTTTGCTGAGAGCGGCAGTTCGACTGGGCTTTCGTGCTAGCGCGGGTCCATTTCGTTCATTTGCCCGCATCAACGTCGAACCCCGCCCCTACCAGCTTGTGCCGCTGCTGATGGCACTCAAGCAAGACCCGGTGCGGCTGCTGATCGCCGACGACGTTGGGATCGGCAAAACCGTCGAGGCACTGCTGGTGGTGCGTGAACTGCTGGATCGAGGCGAAATTGAGCGGCTGGCGATTTTGTGCCCACCGCAGTTAGCCGAGCAGTGGCAAACCGAGCTGCGCGAGAAATTCTATATCGAAGCCGAGCTGGTACTTTCCAGCACCGCCACCCGCCTGGAACGTCACCTACGAATGGGCGAATCCCTGTTTGAACGCCACCCGTTTGTGGTCGTTTCGACGGACTTCATCAAATCAGAGCGACGGCGGAATGAGTTTTTGCGTACTGCACCGCATTTTGTCATCGTCGACGAAGCGCATACCGTTGCTCATACCACCGACAAGCGCGGGGGAAAACATCAACGCTATGAACTGGTGACAGCGCTGGCGGATGACCCGGAGCGCCATCTGGTGCTGGTCACGGCGACACCGCACAGTGGCAAGGAAGAAGCCTTCC
>CAZQIJ010000372.1:0-4734 GCA_964592955.1 uncultured Anaerolineaceae bacterium | reverse complement strand
GCGGCATCGCGCTTAGAGGAGTATCCGCTTGCCTCGGTCAGGATGCACCACGATTATGCCCTGCTGACCCTGGCCTCCGTGACGACGCGCGATGCCGCCGAACGCCTGCGCGGGCTTATGGTTATGGTCAGAATCGCAGACGCCGTGCCCCTGGCAGACGACGAAATCTACCTCTTTCAGTTGATCGGAATGCGCGTGGAAACCGACACCGGGATCTACCTGGGTACGGTTTCCGATGTGCTGGAAACCGGCGCCAATGATGTCTATGTCGTCAACGGCGACACCTACGGCGAAGTGCTGGTTCCCATTACCGACGAGACACTGCTCAGGACCGATACCGACACCCAGACCATCACTGTCAGGCTCCCGGATGGCCTGCTGCCCTAGGCGTACCGGAGGCGTACCGGAGGCGTACCGGAGGCGTACACATCAGAACCGCCCGCTTCTATGCGACAGGGATTACGATGCTTGGCAGCGACTCCCGCACAGTTTCCCGGCCACGAAGCGGCAGCACACCAAAGTAACCCTGCGCGACAGCCTCCACCCGCACCCCTAACCGGAATGCCTCGCACTGCTGCGGCACTTCGACCACCATCCAGAAATGCCGGATTCCCATCAGCGAATGGGTGCGCGGTGTAAGTTCCCAGTAGGGTTCCCGCCCGTCTCTTCCCGTATACCCTGTGCAGCCCGGCTCGACCATGCCAATTTCCAGGTCGGTGCCGATTTCGCCCAGCGATGTTTCCCCGATATTCTCCAGCGTGATGCTTGGCCCAAACCGAATGCCCACTTTGCGCCGTTCGCCTTCGCGCAGGTCTTTAGGCGCGACATCGTAGATGGTGGGCGCGGGTTGGCCAGCGTGTACCGGCCACAGGTGCGCATAGCAGCGTGCAGATGTGAACCTTACGTTTTCCTGTTTGCCTTCTTCTGACAGCGCAAATTCAAAGCCTAATCGCACAAGCAGATAACGCGCGGGGCGTCCGGTGCTCAGAAATTCGCGCTCCTCAGCACGGAATTCTCGCCAGCGGGGATGCTGCACGCGCACCCGCACGCGCGCCACGTTGTTCAGGCGTTCCCGCGCTTCGTCCACCGAAAGCCGCATATCGCTGAAACTTTGTATCGCATCCGCATCATCAACAGGGAGCAGGTCTTCTTCGTACCAGATATCGCCCTGCGTCATGGGCGTTTCTCCTTACAGACTATGGACAGTCATCGTTTGATTATAGCAACAGATCTTTGTGAGCGATTGTCTCCGCCGATTACGTCAGGTTGACCTTCCTGGCTGCCAGGGGCACAGAAACAGGCACAATCGTCAACAGACCTTAGCAATCCGCGTGTCTGCAGGGGCGGACCTGTGTGTTCGCCCGCCCCTTCTCGAATTCACCCGTTCCCGTGCTCAGCAGTGCCCAGCACCAGGCGCAGCGTCACAATCTGGAAGGGTGTCAGATACAGGCGCAGGGCGCACACCGCATCCTCTTCGCCGTGCTCAACCACCACCTCAGCCTGATTCTCTTCCAGCAGGTTGGTGATGTAGGCGCTTTGCAGCGGAACCCCGACCTGGAGAGTCACCCATTCGCGCTGGCGCTGGCTCTGGTACAGCCGCACAATCAGCCCGCCGCCATCTTTAGCCTGTTTGACCGTCTCGATGATGGCAAAGCCGGAAGCGCTCACCAGCGGATTCAGAGGTCGTATTGTGCCGCCGTTTGCAGGGCGCAGCAGCAGCGGGTTATTGAGTGCATAGGCGCGCTGCGCCACCTCAAACAGCCCTGCCGCAGTCCCGTGTGGATACAGGCTGTAGGTAAAGCGCTGTTCACCCTGATCTGCATCCGGGTCAGGATGGGTGGGGGCGCGCAGCAGGCTGATGCGCAGGACATTGTCGTGAATGTCGTGGCCATACTTGCTGTCGTTCAGCAGCGCAACCCCATACAGGCCCTCGCTGAGATCAACCCATTTCTGCGCGCACGTTTCGAAGCGTGCCCAATCCCACGAGGTGTTGCGGTGTGTGGGACGCTGCACATGTCCCCACTGCACCTCATAACTGGCGACCGGCGACAGCAGATCGACCGGGAATGCCGCCTTAAGCAGCATGTGGCGTTCTCGCCAGTCAATCACGGTTTCAAAATCCAGGCGCGGGCTGTGGCAGCTCAGCGAAATCCGTTGGGTATAGCTGCTGTTCAGAATGCGCCGCTGCACCGCCAGCGTCACCCGCAAAGGACCGTGTTCCACCACCGTGGTGCTGCTGGCGGGTTCAGCATAGTAGACTTTGTCATCATAGAAGATATCCACATCCCACGCATCCCAGTAGAGCGGACGATCTTCAAACGCCTGCCACTGGTTCGCCACGCTGCCCTGTGGCAGAATCTCGCGCTCGTGCTGCTTGTCATACAGCCGGATGATGTCGCCCGCGTCATCGAATTCCACCCTCAGATAGGCGTTTTCCAGCAGGCGAGGCTCGGCCACCAGCGCGGGCACCGCCTGCGCCGTGCTGCTCGCCCAGCGCAAACCGGTCACGCTGTATGGCGGCAGGCTGTCAAACGCAAACAGCATCCCTCCCGCTACCTGCTGCTGGCCGGTACTCGTTTCGAGCGTTTGCCCTGCCGGGATGTCCCCCGGCCAGAAGACGAGGTCGCTGCGCGTGAAACTCGTCGGGTTGACGAGCAGAACATCCCCGCCTGTGCGTTCCGCCAGCGTGCCAAGCGCGTCCCTTTGAATAGTCTCGGTAATCTGGCGCACCGTCGCATACTGGGACAGCGAGTCGCTGTAGACTGCGCCGATGCTGCTGCCCGGAATGATGTCATGAAACTGGTTCAGGCACACCAGTTCCCAGGCCTTCAGCAGATCGGCGTGCGGGTAAGGGGTGTTCGGGCTATGAAGGCTGGCAAGTGCGGCCAGAAATTCCGCATCGTGCAGCAGGAATTCGCTGCGGCGGTTCGCCCATTTGTTGCGGCTTTGTGTGGTATACGTTCCGCGATGAATCTCAAGGTAAAGCTCGCTGTTCCACGTGGGCAGCGCATGACCGCTTTCGCGTTCAAGGCGGCGAAAGAAGTCGATGACCCTGCCCTGCCGGACGCGCGGCTGAGCCGGGAAGTCCCGCAGTAACCCTGCGTTTTCGTTCATCTCGCGCGTGGGCCCACCACCGCCATCTCCGTACCCATAACTCATCAGGAAGACCCGCTGCGCTTCCTTGTGCTGCGATTTTGACCACGTCCCCAGCACCGCAAACGCGTCCAGCTTCGCGTTGTAGGTGGCATTACTCATCAGGTTGGCGCGGGTAAGCTCCCCCCCCTGCCAGGGGTGATCGGGAGTGGTGCTGAAATGTGTAAGCACCTTTGTCCCATCCAGCCCCTGCCACCAGAACGAATCATAGGGCATGCGGTTAACCTGATTCCAGCCAATTTTGATCGTGAAGAAGTATTCCAGCCCTGCCAGCCGGATCAACTGTGGCAGGTTCCACGCATAGCCGAAGACATCCGGCAGCCACAACACCGGCGATTCTGTGCCGCTGCCGAAATGCTCCCGGAAGTAGCTGCGGCCCAGCAGGAACTGTCGTGCGAGCGATTCGCTGCCGCTGATGTTGCAGTCTGCCTCCACCCACATACCGCCGATAAGCTCCCAGCGGCCTTCGGCCACGCGCTGCCGGATGGCCGCAAACAACTCCGGGTAATCCTCGGCAGCATAGGCATAGAGCTGGGGTTGGCTCTGCGTGAAGTGATACTGTGGGAACTGCTCCATGAGGCGCAGCACGGTGTGAAACGTGCGCCCGGCCTTGCGCCGGGTCTGTGCCAGCGTCCACAGCCACGCCACATCGATATGCGCATGGCCCGCGGCGACAACGTCGATATCAAGCGCCGGGCCTGCCATCCCAATGCCCGCTTGCAGCGCCGCAAGCGCATCTGGCACCGTCTGGTAGAACGGATCTGCCAGCGGTTCGCGCGTGTCCAGTACCCTGAACGCGTCATCGAGCGCGTTTAGCAAATACGCTTTTGCCGGGTGATGATCGTCCAGCAGTGTGCTGGTCTGGAGCGCTGTACGCGCAAGGGCGATGAAGGCTCGCGTGGGAGGATCAATCTGGACGAGCGCACATTCATGCAGCATAAGCTGCACATGCGGCGCGTACTCCATACCGCCCAGCAAACCCGTCCACCCATGCAGCAGCAGGGCATGGTTTTCGCCGCCACAGTATGCGGCTGGCAGCAGGATTTCCTGATGATGCCGGTCGATCGTGGCGTAAGGCTCGCCATCGATGTAGACCAGCGCTTCCGGGTGGCTGAAATCGCCTGCGTCGCCCAGCGGCAGGAACAGCGCGGTTGGCTGTGCCGGGTCGAAATGAGACGGCACACGAAAGCCGCTGCGCATGAAGAAATTCAGGTTGCTGTGCCCCCAGTATTGGCCGGGAGCCAGGATCTGCCAGTCGTGCAGCGCTTCGCTGAATGTGTCGGCGGTTGGCATGTCTGGGGTTTCGGCTGCCTTCAACCACAGCGTATCCAGTGGGGCGCGCTGCCGGTAAACCAGCGGCGCGATCAGGGCGAGGCGTTGGGCAATCTTGGCGGCTGTCATCCGCCGATCATGATGCGACATGGTAGTCTCCTGAGGGTGGTCGCCAAGCGTGTATGGCCTATTGTCGCACCATTATCGCCCACCGCTTTCTTTTCGGCTACCCTTTCGGTCTAGTCGTAGGGCTGTTGCAAAGTCGGGGTGCCAGGGGCCCTGGCTAGCAAGGGTCTCGTCATGTGCCGG
>CAZQIJ010000371.1:0-4766 GCA_964592955.1 uncultured Anaerolineaceae bacterium | reverse complement strand
CACCCCGCCTCAACCTTCCACGCGCCTCCCCCTCGCCTAGCCGCGCAGCGGCGGTAGGGAGAGGGGGAACGAGGGGGTGAGGGCGATTGGCCGCGGGTTCAACCTACCCACCTCGTGTGGGTGTCCCTGCCGCCGCAACCGAACAACAGGCTAGCCAGGGGACTTGTTCCCCTGGCACAGAGGGCGCTGCGCTATGGCGTCACGGTGTAGGCCAGCCACGGGAACCCTTCCCCTGGCACCCCACGCGAGCAGGCCGACAGCTCAGGCGCGCAGGATGCGCCACAACGCTTCGACAAATTCCGATGTATTGATCGGTTTGGGAAAATACCCATCGAACCCGCCGTGCAGCACGTCATCCGCCAGCTTGGGGGAATGGTAGGCGGTGACGGCGACGACCGGCACGCGCGCGGTTCTGGGGTTGGTGCGCACCGCATCCAGCACTGCCCAGCCGTCACCGTTGGGCATGGCAAGATCCGTAATGACGAGGTCAGGTACAAGACCTTCCATCAGCGAAACACACTCGCGCACCGTGCGTGTGGCATGCACTTCCAGCGCGTGGTATTCCAGGGTGGTGGCCATAATCTGCATGTCGTCGAAGGTGTCTTCCACGATGACGATCTTCCAGGGTGTTTCAGGCATGTCGGGTTCCTTCGCGTTTGCGGCTTAGCGCGGCGTGAATGCGTTCAGGCAAGATATGAATATCATACGGTTTAGAGATGTAATCGTCAAATCCTGCGTCCAGCACGCGCGCGCGGTCGCCATCCATCGCGTGGGCGGTAACGGCCAGCACCGGCACATGCGCCAGTTCGCGGCGCTGCCGCATGTGTTTGATCATCTCCCAGCCGTTCATGTAGGGCATAGAAAGGTCGAGCAGGATGGCGGTGGGGACGATGTCTTCCAGCAGGGCGAGCGCTTCTTCGCCGTGTTTGGCCACATGAACCTTTGCGCCCAGATATTCGAGCAGGGTCTGCGCGACCGCGATGTTATCGTACTGGTCATCCACGATGAGAATGGTCCAGTCTCTTCTTGTACCGTTATTTAGCATGTACAGCCTCCGCTGCGGGTGTGGGATGTGAGTCGGTTGTCGTGAGGGGCAGGATGGCGCTGAAGACGCTGCCTTTGCCCGGTTCGCTTTTGACGTTGATGCTGCCGCCCATCATGACGACCAGGCGGCGGGTAATGGCCAGCCCCAGGCCGGTGCCGCGGCGCTGATCATCTGCAGACACCTGGCGGAACTCCTCAAAGATCACATCGTGCAGGTGGGCCGGGATGCCTACGCCGGTATCGCTGACGACGATGCGCCACAGGTTGGAATCTGCCCGCTCCACCGTCAGGCTCACGCTGCCGGTCACGGTGTACTTGATGGCGTTGGCCAGCAGGTTCGTCGTGATCTGCTTCAGGCGCGATTCGTCGCCGATGAGCGTGGTTGGCAGCTGCGCATCAACGTTGGTGGAGAAGGCCAGCCCCTTCTGCTCTGCCAGCACCCGGTACTGCGCATCCATCTCGCTGATGAGGCTGCGCAGGGCGAAGGGCCTGTTCACCAGTTCCATGCGCCCGGCCTCGATCTTAGAAACGTCCAGCAGGTCATTGATGAGGCGCAGCAGGTCTTTGGCGTTAAGCAGCGTGCGCTCCTGAAACGCGAGCGCGCGCGCGGGCATCTCACCCACGACGCCGGAAAGCTGAAGCTGCGAATAGCCGATGATGGCGTTAAGCGGCGTGCGCAGCTCGTGGGACATATTGGCCAGAAACTCGCTCTTGAGCTGGTTGGCCGCCTCCGCCTCGCGCTTGGCAACGGTCAGTTGATCATTGGCCTGGGTCAGTTCGCCGGTTTTGGCGACGAGCGCGTCGCGCTGGCGCGTGATGATGCTGTAGCTTTGGTCGCGCTGCCACATGAACAGGCCCAGCCCCACAATGCTGATGGTGAGCGCCGCCACCATCAGCACGAAGCTGGTGTTGGTATTGGCGATGAACGCATCTGGACGGTAAGAGATGATGTAGGCCACCGGTTCGCCCATGATGTTGTTGACCGGGAGGAAGGATGCCAGATAGTTCACACCGCCGATGCTCACCAGCGTGCCGGTGCGCGCGTAATCCTGGAGCGTGTCTTTGGTTTGGGCGGGCAGCGCCGCGTTGATGGCCTGCACCGTCTCCCAGGAGAGGTCTGGGTCGGCGTAGGCGTCCACGATTTCGCGATCATAAACGAAAGCCGGGGAGAGGTCGCTGGGGATGTAGTTATCCTGTTCATCCTGGAAGACGGTAGCGCCCACCACCTCGGCATTCATCACGAAGGTGGTCACGCCGGGGAAGAGCTGGTTCATATCCTGCTGGATGGCGTTAAACGACACGCTGACTTCCACGCTGCCGATGTGCCTTCCTTCATAGAACAGCGGGAAAACATAGCGAAAGCCGTTGAAGATGCGGCCCTCTTCAAAGCCCGTGACGGGCAACTGCGTTTCGTTGGTGATGCGCACCGAATCGCGCACATCGGTGAGGTCATCGCCAAACAGATCCGGGCGGTGAAAGCGCAGAAAGCTAACGTCATCTGGCAGGTGGAAGTGCAGTTGGCGCAGGTTCAGGGACTGGAGGTTGTTGTAGTCTGCTTCCAGCATATCATACAGCTCAGCGCGGATCTGCGCCTGCTCGCTTTCCGACGCGTCGTAGGCGCGGCTGAACAGCGCCAGTACTTCCGGTTGGTTGACGTATTCCTCATAGATGAGGTTGGCAACGCGATTATAGCTGAAGACCGTCTCGTTGAAGGCGATTTCCACGTCCGAGACGCGGTCACCAAAATACTGGTTGAGGATGCGGTTGTTGTTGTTCAGCAGCAGCAGGTACAGCGCGGCCCAGGCCAGCGCAAGAATAAGAAACAGGCGAATGGTTCGAAATCGCATCGGCGTCTTTCTCCGTAAAGGCGTGCAGCGCGCCAGCGGTAAGCGCCGGTGCGAAACCGGCACAGCCAGGCACTTTACTACTTTACGCCGCTTAATCGTTTACAGGGCAAAGCTGGCACGATTCTAAGCCGAGCGCTTAGGGCGGCGCTGCGGGGTGCCAGGGGATTTCTGCGCCGCTTGGCCCCCATGCCCTCGTTCTCGCTCTCCCCGCCGCCCACAAACGTGACTCCAACGTATGCCCCAGGTTAACCGTGCTATAATGCCATCAAACCGACACACACGTTCGCATGGCGGACCGTCACCGGTCGGCCTGGTTTGCCAGACGCGTACCGATTGTTCAACCTGAGGCCATTCATGGATTTTCTGAACCTGTTTATCCGTCCACCAGGGGACTTGCTGTATTTCCTGATTGTGGTCGCCATCAGCCTGGGGTGCCTGCTGATGGTGCTTGGGCAGTACCTCAACCGCAGTGACCGCGTGCTGCGGCGCTATGTGGCGGCGCTGGCCGGCGTCTCTACCACCTGGGTGCTGCTGGCGGTGGGGGGCATCGCCGCGCTGCTGCTGAATGTGGACGCGGTGACCATTCTGCCGCCGCTGGAACGCGCCGCCAATATGCTGACGGTGGTGCTGCTGGCGTGGGTGTTCCTGGCGGCAGATCACGAAACCTGGGGGCGCGCGCCAGACATTGCAGCCGGGGCGCTGGTGCTGGCGGTGAGCGCGGCCTACATCGTGACGGCGGGGCAGTGGGCCAACAGCAGCGGGGACTTTAATACGAGCGCGCTGGGCACCGCCTGGACCTATGCGCCGCTGCTGATCGCACTGCTGGGGCTGGCGCTGACGGGGTTCTTCTTCGCCCTGGTGATCGACGCGCCGCTGAAGCTGGTGTTCTTCCTGACGCTGAGCCTGGGCTATGGCCTGATGGTGGTGCTGGTTTTGCAGGATAACGCGGCGGGCAATTATGCCGGGCCGGTGCGCCTGGGCTTCGTGGCCGCCATGACCCTGACCATGGCGCTGGTCTTCCGCATGATTACGCGCCGCCTCGAAGCGCTGACCACGCCTGTGAAGTCCACCACGCAGCCGATGCCCGCCGTAACCCTCCCCAGGCCGCCAAAACCACCCACCCCGCCCACACGCCCCATAGAGCGCGAATCCGCGCAGCTCTTTCGCGCCCTGGGGCTCATACTGGACAACGTGACGCCGGAAAACGTCCCCGGCCAGATCGTGGCGGCGGCGCTGGAAATCGTTAAGGCGGATGTGGGCGCGCTGCTGCGCTTTCAGGACGCCAATTATGCCGATGTGATGGTGACGTATGACCGCGCGCTTAGCCGCCCACTGCCAGAAACCTCGCTGAACCTCAGCGTACAGCCGACGCTGGTAAACGCCGTTGAACGGCACGCCTTCCGCCCCGTGCTGCCAGACCGCAACCTGGGTGAGCTTCAGGATCTCTATAACCGCCTCACCATCACGCAGATGGGCCCGGCCTACTTTCAGCCGCTCGTCCATGACCGCGACGTGATCGGCGTGCTGCTCATCGCCATGCCCTACTCGCAGCGTGAACTGCTGCCCGCCGAAGAAGAACTGCTGAAAGGCTTCGGGCTGATTGCGGGCGGGCTGCTGTCGCTGAGCCTGAACGCGCAGCGCGCCATGCGCCTGGCAGAGGAACGCGCCATTCAGGCGGTCATCCGCGGCGTGACGCCGGAGGAAGTCCCGGATAACGAGGTGCTGGCGGCGCGGCAGGAGATGCAGGGCAGCCTGGAAGCCGCGCGCGAGCAGATTTCGGCGCTTAGCAAACAGGTGACGACGCTCAAGATCGCCCTGGATGCGGAGCGCAGCCGCGTGGCCAATATGCTGGGGGATACGCAGGAAGGGCTGAGC
>CAZQIJ010000370.1:0-4791 GCA_964592955.1 uncultured Anaerolineaceae bacterium | reverse complement strand
GGCGACAGCACGCGCAGCGTGACGCTGAAGCAGGCGCATCCCAAAGATCTCACAGCGCCGGTTCGGCAGGCACTCGGGGCCATCTCCCGGCGCGAAGATCTGCGCTGGAAGATCGGTATCAGCCGCGCTGTACCGGTTAACCTGGTGTTTGACACCGGTATCGGCCCCGCCCTGCTCCAACTCGAAACGCTTCAGCTTACTGGTCTGAAAATTTCCGGCGGTGTGGGTGAGTTCAATGTTCATCTGCCGGAACACGCCCAGGGTTACGCTTTTTCGCTGGATGGCGGCGTAGGTCAGAGCACCCTCTATGTGCCCGGCAACACGCCCATCACAATGAGTGTGGATGGTGGTGTGGGCCAGACGACTGTCCATCTCGCTCCAGGCGCAGCGCTGCATCTGAACGCGCAGCAGGGGATTGGTGCCGTAAAGGTGCCGCGCCATTTCCGCCAGGTGAGCAAGGTCGGTGAGTTCATCGGTCAGACCGGCACATGGGAAAGCGAAGGCTTTTCGCTGGCGGGTAAACAGGTTCGGATGGACTATAACGGCGGTGTAGGCGCGCTCACCGTCCAGCAGGACGAAGTACGCGTGGTATAGCAGCCACAGAGGGCAGATGCTGCATGCAGCGGGGAACCGTATTGTTCCCCGCTGCGGGATGTGTCGTCGTTACTGCACGGTCAGGCCGCCATCCACAGCCATCACGTGCCCGGTCACAAACGAGGCTTCGTCTGAGCACAGCCACAGCACCACTTTTGCGATTTCTTCTGGTTCGGCCATACGCCCCAGCGGATGCATGGCATCAAACTGCTTGCGGATTTCGTCCTGACCAAAACTGAGCCGGTCAACCATTGTTGTATTGACCCCGCCACCGGCGATGGAGTTCACCCGGATGCCTTTGGCGGCGTAACCCAGCGCTGCCGCTTTGGTAAGCCCGTTGATGGCATGCTTGCTGGCTGTGTAGGCCGGTACAAACGGAAAGCCGACAAGCCCAGAGACGGACGACATATTCACGATGGAACCGTGCCCCTGCTTCAGCATCTGCTGGATCTCGTACTTCAGGCACAACCAGGTACCGATGACGTTAACTTCAACCACGCGACCGAAATCGTCCAGCACGGCGTCTGCCGTCAGTGCCTGGGTACCCTCGATACCGGCGTTATTGAAGGCAAAATCCAGGCCACCAAAGGTGTTTATACAGGTGTCAACCGCGTTGATAACGTCTGCTTCGCGCGAGATATCTGCCGCAATAACGCAGGACTGCCCGCCCATCTCCGCGATCATACGCCCGGTTTCTTCGCCACCTGCCATATTGCTGTTGGCCGTCAGCACCACGTGGGCACCCATTTCTGCGAAAGCCAGCGCTGTGGCACGTCCAATACCTGTACTGCCTCCGGTGACCAATGCGACCTTACCAGAGAAATCGTATTTCATGAAGTGAGCTCCTGTAATTAGTAGATGTTGGGTTGCGGCCAGGGTGGGATCAAGCGCTGTGGGCCGTGAATCCTTAGGACAGCCAGGCAACTTCGGCCAGAAGTGACCACAGCATACCTAACACACATTTTACGTGTAAAAGAGTCACGCTTCTGTTGATATTCTGCACACCCTGGTGCGCCATTCGTCACTAATGAACACACCCCGTATGGCGCGAACCATGTACGGTTGTGGCGCTGCAAAACACCTTACAGCGCGCTGCATCCAGGCGCAAAAGGATTGCCTCTGTTTTGGTCAGGCGTTGGGATACATATGCGCCGAACTCTGCCGAACGAAGAGCGAACGTCGGATCCCTCGGATTTCTGCTAGAGCGAAATGCGCCGGAATGCGCTACTATAGGCAGGCTTGTGTATTTTTACTCAAATAGTCTGGAGTGTTCTGACAATGCCCAAAAGAAACAAAGTCACAATTGTCGGTGCGGGAAATGTCGGTTCGACCTGCGCGACATGGATCGCCTCGAAAGAACTGGCGGACGTGGTACTGGTAGACATCGTGGAAGGCGCTGCCAAAGGAAAAGCCCTCGACCTGCTCCAGGCCGGACCCGTTATCGGTTACGACCTCAACATCATCGGCGGTAACGACTATGAACAGACTGCTGACTCTGATGTAGTGGTCATCACTGCGGGTGTCCCGCGCAAGAAAGACCCGGTTACCGGCCAGTTCCCCAGCCGCGATGAACTGGTGAAGACCAACCAGAACATCGTAGGAGAGGTCACCCGCCAGGTTGCCAGATACTCGCCCAATGCCGTCCTGATCGTCGTCTCCAATCCGCTGGATGCGATGTGTCACGTCGTTTTGCAGGAAAGCGGTTTCCCGTCTGAACGTGTCATTGGCCAGGCCGGGGCGCTGGATACTGCCCGCTACAAAGCCTTCATTGCGCAGGAACTGGGCGTCAGCGTGCGCGACATTCACGGAATTGTGCTCGGCGGTCATGGGGATACAATGGTTCCGCTGCCGCGCCACACCTCAATCGCCGGGATCCCGATCCGCGAGATGATGGCAGAAGACAAGCTCCAGGCCATTATCGACCGCACGCGCAAGGGCGGCGGTGAAATTGTGGGCCTGATCGGCGTCAGCGCGTGGTATGCCCCCGCCGCAGGCACCGTAGAAATGGTGGAAGCCATCCTGAAGGATCAGAAGCGCGTCATCCCCACTGCCGTGTACCTGACGGGGCAGTACGGTTACAACGGTCTGTACATCGGCGTCCCGGCGCTGCTGGGGGCCAGCGGTGTGGAACGTATCATCGAAATGCAGCTCAACGACGAAGAGAAAGCGATGCTGGAAACCAGCGCGAACGCGGTCAAGGATGTGGTAGGCGTTCTCGGCTATTAATCCCCACCGGCAGTGTAACTCCTCAGCCTTGTTTTGAGCGCAAGTTCGCCTCAACTGCGACGGCTGAGGGGTTACGCCTCCTTCTATTTTCGCCATCCTCGTCTCGCTATTCCCGCGCGAGGGACTTAAACCAGCCAGGTCTGTATTTGCCGCTGCTCCCTGGCGAGCAGCGGCCGGTGGACGACTCTTCACCTATCCATTAACGGGTTCTGCCCTGGTGCGTCGGCCCCGGCCTAACCTCCCCGCTGTTTGCTGCGCAGGGCATGCATGAGCACCGCCCATCACGCCCCAGAGAAAGCCCGCATACGGTCGCGCGTATCCAGCAGCGTATCGCGATTGGTGATGGTGCGCATGGTGATGATGAAATCATGCAGCGACGGACTCATTGCGAGGATTTCACGCACGGCGGGGCCGATGGGGTCTTCGCCCGCTGCGCCCGAAGCTGTCCCCTGATACCCCCCATAGAATGCGAAATATGCCTGGTTGAGCTTCCGAATCAGATAGCCGTGATCGTGGAAGAACTGGCGGCGCGCTTCCATGTACTGCTCCGCCTCGGTCACACGCCCTTCTGCCAGCAGGCGGTCCACCGTCACGCGCGTTTCGTGCATTTCGGCGGCGAAATCAAACGGCGTGGGCTGCGCAGCGGTCCGCACAACGCTGCCAGTAACCGCCAGATCAGGGTAATAGCGTGCCAGCACGCGCGGTGCGATTTCCTTGCCGAACAGGTCGGCGGTGGTCTCGTTGATGATGCGCGTTTCAGGGGTCATGTCGTAGTTCAGCCCAAGCGGAAACGCCAGCAGATAATGATGACTCCATTCGTGGGCATATGTTTCTATTGCCCAGCGCAGATCGCTCGTTTCAAGGATCATCGCCGGGTACAGGGCGATGCCGCCCAGCGGTACCACTAACGACGAAACATCATATGCGATGTCGATCTGGGCTTCGAGTTCGGTGCTTTCATCGGCGGTAAGGGGTACGAGCGCGAATGAATAGTCGTAGAGGATCGCCTCGCGCGGGGAGACAATGAGCGCACTGGGGACGCGCGTAAAGTGCATCGAAATCGGCGGCAGCAGTTGCCCCAGCAGCCCGAAACCTTCCCCGGTAAGCACCGCCGCGACCTGCCCTTCCAGAATCGCCTCTGTGGTGAGCTGGCGCTGGGCGAGCGCCTCCCGCAGCATGTCGCGCTCGGCACGCAGCGCAGCGCTGGCCGCTGCCGGGTCCGAAACGCCCGGATCACCATAAATGACGGTGATCTGCGAGTCCAGGGACTGAGCGCGCGCGACATCATCAAAATAGGTGCGGACGAAAGCCGAGCGGTCTGCCTCGCTCATGAAAGGGTGCGTGCCCCACAAGGTCTGCCCGGCTTTTGCGCTAAGGGCGCGAATCTCCCACGTGATGAAATCAAAGCTGTAGGGGCTGACCATGCGCGCAATCTGTGCCTGCGTAGAGCCAACCGGAATCGTCGAGCTGTAGAGCAGGGGCAGCCACAGCATCAGAAAAATCAGCCGCCGCAGCCATCGCGCGCCAAACGAAATCAGCCGTCGGCTGGCGTTAAATATCATCCTCGTCAAATTGATCATCCATCCCTTTCCCTGATTTCTTGCCGTAAAACTGGGGCGGGTCTTCCAGAGAGCGTTTGGCCGCTTCGGTAAGGGCAAGGCCGAATGCCACATGATCCGGCAGCGTGTAGGCGGTAACACGTTCGCCATACCGGAAGCGCACGACGCCGGGCAAATGCGGCGCGTCTGCGCGGTGCATGACCTCGATGCGCTGAACGTGCTCCAACGGCATCACTTCCAGGACGCGCGCGCCGTCCAGCGCCACCAGTGCGGCCGGCATAATGTAAAGCAGCACTGGCGCTGCATCAATGTGCCACGCACCATATAAATTCTGATCGGCGCGGTGCGCTGTTTCTGGCCCAAGATGAATGTAGGGGCGCTGGCGGCGTTACGCGCGGGTCTGTTCCGCGGT
>CAZQIJ010000369.1:0-4800 GCA_964592955.1 uncultured Anaerolineaceae bacterium | reverse complement strand
TGTATCTGGCGCACCAGCTCGGCGCAGGGTATGTGGCGACCAACAATGTCCATTACCCGATGAGCGTGGGTCACCGGTTGCAGGATGTGCTGGTATGCATTCGCCACAATATCACGCTGGATGAGGCGGATCATCTGCTCCGCTCCAACTCGGAATATTACCTCAAATCCGGGGATGAGATGCGTACCCTGTTTGCAGACTATGCAGGCGCGATCGACAACACGCAGCGTGTGGCGGCAATGTGTACGTTTGAACTGAGCTTTGGCCTGCAGGAATTACCGGTTTTCCCAACACCCAAAGAAACAGATACGCACGCTTATCTTGAAGCGCTGTGCCGGGCAGGGTTGTATCAGCGCCGTCTGGAAGTCTCGCAGCAGGTACTGGCGCAGATCGCGCACGAGTTAGGGGTTATCAGCCGCAGTGGGCTTTCCAATTACTTCCTGATCGTGTGGGACATCGTGCGCTATGCCTCGGAAAACGGCATCCGCTGCCAGGGGCGCGGTTCGGCGGCCAATTCACTCGTCGCATATCTGCTCGGTATTTCTCCTATCAACCCACTGGAACACAACCTGGTCTTTGAGCGCTTTCTTTCTGACGAGCGCCGTGTTGTCCCGGACATCGATATTGACTTCCAGGCAGATCGCCGCGAAGAGGTGATCCAGTACGTTTATGCCCGTTACGGGGTTACCCATGCGGCGATGGCCTGCACCTTCGTGACCTTCCGGGCACGATCTGCGCTGCGCGATGTGGGGAAGGCACTGGGACTGCCGCCAGAGCTGCTGATGCATAGCTCTGGCGCGCTGGATACGTACAGCGCGGCGAACATTGCAGCTTCGCCAGCATTGCGGGAGGCATTAGGGGATCGCGCAGTGTCCACAGTATGGACACAACTGGCCGAGCTTTGCGTGGAAATTGAAGGATTGCCGCGCCATGTGGGGATTCACAATGGCGGGATGGTGGTCATGGGGCAGCCGCTGGCGAAGCGCCTGCCCACAGAACCCGCAACAATGCCGGGCCGCTATGTCGTCCAATGGGATAAGGACTCGCTGGAAGATGCGGGTCTGGTCAAGATTGATATTCTGGGGCTGCGCATGCTTTCTGCCCTGTCTGAGGCGCTGCACTGGATCGGCGGCAGCGTTGACCATCTGCCTTTTAACGATCCCATCGTTTATGACATGATCAGCCAGGCAGACACGGTAGGGGTGTTCCAGGTTGAGTCGCGCGCGCAGGCGCAGGTGCTGCCCCGGCTCCAACCGCGCACCTTCAACGACCTGATTGTGTCCATCTCGCTGATACGCCCCGGGCCTATTCAGGGCGATATGGTACACCCGTATCTGCGCCGACGGCTGGGCCTGGAGCAAGTGCAGTATCCGCACCCTCTGCTGCAACCTGCGCTCGAAGAAACGTTGGGTGTGGTGCTGTTTCAGGAACAGGTGCTGAAGGTGGCGCGCGACCTCGCCGGGTTCACGCCAGGGCAGGGGGAGCAGCTAAGGCGCATGCTGGGTTCAAAGCGACCGGATGTTCAGAGCCTTCAGGCTGAATTCTTAGAAGGCGCACAGGCTAAAGGGGTAGAGACCGCCATCGCCAGCGCCGTCTTTGATACGCTGCGCGCATTCGGTGGCTACTCCTTCCCCAAAAGTCATGCCGCCGCTTTTGCCGTGCTGGTGTATCAATCGGCCTGGCTGAAGCGCTACCACCCACAGGCATTCTATACCGCGCTGCTCAACAATCAGCCCATGGGGTTCTGGTCTCCTGCTGTCCTGGTTAACGATGCCAGGCGTCACGGCGTCCGCATCCTACCGGTCGATGTTAACGACAGCGACGGGATATGCACGCCGGAAGATACCGGCATTCGTTTAGGGCTGCGCACCGTTAAAGGAATGGGCGAAGAAGCGGCAGCGCACATCACACACGCCCGCAAAGAACGCCCCTTCGACAGCCTGGGTGATTTTTGCAGACGGGTGCCCTTAACACGGCGGCTGGTAGAGCACCTTATTCTGGCGGGTGCGATGGATCTGTGGCCGGGCACGCGGCGCAGACGGTTATGGGAACTTCAGCAGCTTCATGGTTTTGAAAACCCGCTCGACCTGGTTCTTGAAGAAGAAAGCCTTACATTTCCGGCGGTGTCCCCTTTTGAAGCGATGGGTATCGAATATGGCCTGCTTGGGGTATCCCTGCATGACCATATTTTGACCGCGTACCGCGACTGGCTCACCGCACACCACATCCTGGACAGCCGCGCGCTGGACGCGTGCCCGGATGGCGAATGGGTGAGCGCTGCCGGGTTGATGGTGGTGCATCAGGCACCGCCCAGCGCCAAAGGCCATCACTTTCTGACGTTGGAAGACGAACACGGGTTCATCAACGTGGTGGTGCGCCCGGATATCTACACCCGCTACCGGCTGATTATCCGTGAAAACCCCATGCTGATTGTTACGGGCCGCGCGCAGAAGCAAGGCACTGTCACCAACCTGGTTGCATCTTCCGTTTCCGGTATAGCTTACCTGGGGAATACGTGATTCTGCGCTTCAGCACGGTTACGAACCGCCTCCCGTTTCTTCCGGCACAGGGGTGCGCTGTTGTTCCGGCGTTGGAACTGCCCCTTCACCATTAGGACCATTGAGGCGCAGCGCCAGCAGCACCGGATTGCTGCCCAAACCGACCGGGAAAACGAGGGTGTCTCCGCTTACAGCCGGAAGGCCGTTGATGCCGCCCGGCAGTGCGTATTCCCAGATAATCTCGCCGGTATCGCGGAAGAGCGCATACACAATGCCATCCAGCGTGGCGACGAAAACAAGATCGTTTACAACCGTCGTCCCGGCAAAACTGATGGTGTTCAGCGTCGTCTCCCAGATTGTTTCACCCGTCGCAGCATCCAAAGCGATCACATCGCTCGTCCCTTCGCGCTGATCCATACGCCCCTCAGAACGCGGCACGGACTCTGGGCCGGTTTCCGACTCCCACCCCGTCGCGGTGAAAGGCGTGCCAAGGTTGACGACAACCGCATACACAGTGCTGTCTGCAAAGGCCATGGGGTTTTCTACGCCGCCAAGCTGGCCAGGATAAACGATAGTCGCTTCATCTGCGGGGATTTCCTGAAGCGTATCGTTCTGGTGAACACCAACCGCGCGATCCCACAGCGTTTCCCCTGTCTCACGATCCATTGCCACAATTCGCCCAAGTTTGCCAGAACCAACAGCGATATTGCGCTGCGTGCCGTCGATTTCAACGGTTGCCAGTATGGGCGAAATGTGAAAATCGTGGTCGAAGAGGTCATGAGGTTTCACCTGGTTATACCACAGCAGTTCACCTGTTTGGGCATCCAGCGCCAGCATCGCGTTGGTGTATAAGTTATCTCCGGGACGGCTGCTGCCGTTGGGAAACGCGACAGTGCCGGGGAAGGGGGCAGGATTGCCAATGCCCCAGAATGTGACACCGGTTTCGGTATCGATGCCAGGAGGATACCATATGCCGCCGCCGCTGTTCAGTTCGGGGTTGCCCCAGAAGCCTTCTTCTACCGTCTGGAATTCCCATACCGTTTCCCCGGTAGCAGGATCCAGCGCGTAGATATGACCACTGGTTCCGCCCGTGTAACCCACGTAATTCTGCTCACCTTCTCCGGCCACACCTGCCTGCGTGGTAATGTAAACATTGCCGCCGAAAGCATAAGGCTGAATAGCGCCGGTGGGACGCCCTTCTGTGCCCTTGGACCACAATTCTTCGCCGGTGTTGATATCAAGCGCCGCGAAGGTGTCGATATCGCTGCTGATATAGACACGCCCATAACCTACAGCCGGGCCGTTGGGACCCAGGACGCCGTGATTGTAAATCTTCTCCCAGAGGACCTCACCGGTTTCGAAGTCCAGCGAGGCGACATTGCTCTGCAAATCCTGGAAGTAAACCACACCATTGGCAATCAGCGGTGTGGTGGCTGCCGCCCCCCATGCCCCGACGCCGGGAATACCGTAAGCCCAGGCCACCTCAAGCTGGCTGAGATTGGCGGACGTGATTTCGGCATCCAGCACCGCGCGTGTGTTGCTGTAATCACGGTTAGCCAGCGGCCACTCTCCTTCAGCCTGTTCAACTTCAGGCGGGATCAGCGGCAACGCTTCCGGCTGTGCCAGCGTAAAGCCGAAAACAAGCAGCACCAGTAAAATCCCGGTAAAACGCATTCTGTATCTCCTTTTATTACCGATAAACCACACACAATCAGCGCGCCTGCCGGGGGAACACCGCAGACGCATCGTTCCCCCAGGCGTTGCGCACGTAAGACATCACCGCCGCCAGTTGTTCTGGCGTCAGGCTGTTCTTGAACCCCGGCATCGACCCCTGACCGTTCAGGACGGTTTCAATCATTGGTGCAGGATCATGCAGCGTCACAATGGGATTCCCGGCCAGGTTCGGGTAAATGCGCGGGAAGCCCAGACCGTCAAGCTGGTGGCAGCGCGAACAATTCAGAAGATAGATTTCCTCTCCGTCGCTAATGAGTGTATCTGCGTCGTGAATAAACGTTGTGTCGATGCTGCCAACACCGCACCCGGCCAGCAATAACAACAGCAGCACACTAAACCCTGCTTTTTGCATTGGTACGCTCCATTTCAACCAGCCAGCACCCCAACAGCAGCAGCCCGGCCACCAGAAAGATAATGCCGCCCGGCACCCACATGATGAGACCCGCAAGCTGCTGATCTTCCAGCGTGGCATAGGCTGCCGGGTACCAGAGCTGGGTCGAAAGCGTCATCAGTGCGCCTAGTAGTCCACCAATGTTGATTTGACGGTTGATATCCAACGGTTCACACC
>CAZQIJ010000368.1:0-4801 GCA_964592955.1 uncultured Anaerolineaceae bacterium | reverse complement strand
CCCCAATAACCAGCGGTTCGCCGTCCTGCGCAAACCCGCTGCCGGTCACTGCCAGCATAACAATCACCAGAACCAGTAACAGTTTCTTCATGCTCGAAATCTCCTCTGTCGTATAAATATCGTTGTCAAACTCAGCTAAGCGCTGGCGCAATCACCACCGCCTCACCTTCCATAACCAGCACACCATCACCATTCGTGACGGTGGTGCGGAATGTCGCAATCCGCTTGTCTTCGCGGTACTTGATACATTCCACAGTCGCCGTGACCGTCTCGCCGATAAATACCGGCGCTTTAAACTGCGCGGTCTGGCTCAGGTAGATCGTCCCCAGGCCCGGCAGGTCACAACCCAGAATCGCGCTCACCAGGCTTGCCGTCAGCATCCCATGCGCAATGCGCCGCCCGAACTGCGTCGTCGCCGCATACGCCTCGTCCAGATGCACCGAATTCGTGTCTCCAGAAGCCTCCGCAAACATCCGCACCGCTTCATCCGTCATCACCCGCGTGCGGCTCGCCACATCGCCCACCTGTATCGCCATCATGCCCCCCTGTTTATTCGCGCGTCGTCTCGCCCACCAGCTCACGCTTCAGGATCTTGCCCGCCGCCGAAATCGGCAGCGTCTCCCGAATCTCAATCGCCTTCGGCACCTTGTAGCCGGCCAGATAATGCTGCATGTGCCTGAACAGCGCTTCTTCCGTCACCGCTGCATCTGCCTTCAGCACGATAAACGCCTTGCCCACCTCGCCCCACTGCGCATCCGGCACGCCCACCACGGCGCACATCTCCACCGCCGGGTGTTTATACAGCACCGCCTCAATTTCGGTCGGGTAAATGTTCTCCCCACCGCTGATATACATGTCCTTCTTGCGGTCAACGATGCGGTAATACTGCTGCTCGTCCATCACCGCCAGGTCGCCCGTGTGAAACCATCCCTGTTCATCAACCACGTCCATGCTGGCCACCGTGTCGCCGAAATAACCCGAACACATCGACGGCCCGCGCAGCACCAGTTCCCCCACCACCCCCGGTTCCACCGGCGCGTTGGTTTCGTCCACAATGCGCGCATCCACAAAGAAATTCGGCCTGCCTATGCTCCCCGCCTTGCGGATCGCGTCTTCTGGTGCCAGCGCAAACATCCCCGGCCCAAATTCAGACATGCCAAAACCCTGCTTGAACTGCACGCCTTTCTCCGCCCGAAACTGCTCCACCAGGTACACCGGCAGCGGCGCGCCACCGCTCGTGCAAAAGCGCAGGTTGCTCAGGTCAGCACCCGCCCAGTTGCGCGCGGATGTCATCATCTGGTACATCGTCGGCACACCCGCATACACCGTCGCGCCGTAATCTTCCAGCAGTTCCAGCACCTGTTCGGGGTCAAATTTGCGCGTCATCACCACCGTGCCGCCCAAAATCAGCAGCGGCGTTGTATACACCAGCAGCCCCCCCGTGTGAAACAGCGGGAACGTATTCACCGTGATATCGCCATGCTGCAGGTCATGGATGATCGTGTTCAGCGTGTTCCACGCAATCATCCGGTGGCTGATCTGCGCGCCCTTCGGCAGGCCCGTCGTGCCGCCCGTAAAAATCAGGCATGCGATGTCTTCTTCGCGCACATCTTCTGTCGTCATGGGCCGCACCACAGAATCGCTCAGCGTCTTCTCAAAGAGTCGGCTGGTCGGCAGCCCGCTGCCCTCCAGGTGCAGCAGGTGTTCAATCACCTCCGTATGCTGGATGATCTCCGCCACCGTCTCGCGAAAATCGTCAGAAAACACCAGCACTCGTGGCTGCGAGCGGTCCACCAGCGCCAGCAGCTCGCGCCAGTGCAGCCGCCAGTTCAGCCCCACCAGAATCGCGCCAAGCTTGCCACACGCGAAGAACGTGTCCAGGTACTCCACGCCGTTATGCGCCAGCGCTGCCACACGGTCACCCTTACGCACCCCGGCTCCGTCGTGCAGCCAGTTCGCCAGCCGGTTCGCGCGTGCATTCAGTTCGCTGTAGGTGAAGGAACGGTGAGGTTCTTTACCTGCGTCCACCAGCGCCAGCGCATCCGGGCTATACAAGGCGCGGCGTCCCATATAATCGCCTACGTACATAAAACTCTTTCCTGAAATAAGTATGCCAGTCTCACCGTCTCCACCAACCCGGCAGCCGCAGGGTTAAATCCCCACACACATCAGGCTGCCCTGCCATTCACACCCTGTGTGCCCCGGTGGTTACATCGTAACAACTCCGGCAGGTGCTGTTGCGCTTTTTGTTTCCCCCTGCCCCAGGCTTCCACTGAGGGGCAGCGCTGCCTGAGGGGTTCAACACTGTCAGTTCAAACGCCCATCGCAGGGGCGCGTCTGCACACCCCATCGCGTGTCCCTGCCAAACCAATCGCGTACCGGGGTGCGCAGCCTGTTGGCGACTCTTGCCCATATCCCCCCCCGCGCCCAGGGCCGAAAGCAAGGCGCGCCAGCGGGTGATGGCCAAACGGCACAGCGCATTCACTTCATCTTAAGCGCCGTCGTCGTCTTGACCTCGTTCAGCACCAGGCTTGTCTCTATCCGGTCAACACCGGGCAGCGTCATCAGGTGCTCGCCAATAAACTCATCCAGCACCTTGTGATTCTCAACAGCAATCTTCAGCAGAATGTCGTGCGTCCCCGCTGTACGGTAGCATTCCAGCACACATGGCAGCGCTTTCATCGCATCCTGGAACGCCGTCAGGTGTGCTTTGGTGTGCGGTTGTATGCTCACCCGGATGAAACACAGCAGATCCAGCCCCACACTCTCACGATCCACCAGCGCCACATAACTGCGAATCACTCCCGCGCGTTCCAGCCGCTTTATGCGCTGGTGGACCGCTGGCGGCGAAAGGTGAATTTTCCGCGCCAGATCAGCCACGCTGATCCGCCCGTTCACCTGAAGTTCCTGCAAAATTGCCTGGTCGAGCTGGTCGAATCCACTGCTGAATAACGTTTTTGCCATAAGCATTTTTTCACTTTGGCGCGCATTGTAATCACCCCCACCACACCATGCCGCAGGTTGTGAAGAAAATATGCTGCCGCTTAACAGATGCTTCATTTTCTTTTGCACGCGCCGCCGCCCGCGCTGGCGTCCGCGTCCCGTTGCATCATATTCGGCTTCAAGTATAATGCGCATGTGTTAACGTTTATGCGCACCACTGTCGTCATTGGGTTATTCATCAAGTAAGGTTGGAACTCATTTATGAAACAGGTTACTTTTCGGGCACGGCTCCGCTATTTCTTCGATAATACCATGGCCGCAGGCCCCATCGCCCTCATCGGCTGGCTTGGCCTGCTCACCGCCATCCTCATCATCATCTCGTCGCTCATCGTGGCGCTGGCCGGTGCCCGCGAAGGGACTTCCTTCGGTGAGCTGCTGTGGCTTAGTGCCATGCATACAATGGACGCGGGTGCCCTCGGCGGCGATGACCCGCGCGAGAACCCATTTCTCCTCATCGCCATGACGCTCGTCACCTTCGGCGGCATCTTTATCTTCAGCACCCTCATCGGCGTGCTCGGCGCAGGCATCGAAGCCAAGCTCGAAGAACTGCGCAAGGGCCGTTCCCAGGTGCTGGAAACCGATCACACCATCATCCTCGGCTGGTCATCCCAGATCTTCTCGATCCTCTCTGAACTCGTCATCGCCAACGCCAGCCGCCCGCGCGCCGCCATCGTGATCCTTGCGGAAAAAGACAAGATCGAAATGGAAGACGAAATCCGCGAGCGCGTGGACCGCACCGGGCGCACCCGCATCGTGTGCCGCACTGGCAGCCCCATCGACCTTAACGATCTCGCCATCGTCAACCCGGACGGCGCGCGGTCCATCATCATCCTTTCCAGCGAAGACCCGGATCCAGACTCGCGCGTCATCAAAACCACCCTCGCCCTCGTCAACAGCCCACATCGCCGCCCGCAGCCCTATCACATCGTCGCAGAAATCCGCGACGCCCGCAATTTGCAGGTGGCCGAAATGGTAGGCCGCGACGAAGCCCAGTTCATCCTGGTCGATGGCCTCATCTCGCGCATCGCCGTGCAAACCTGCCGCCAGTCTGGCTTGTCTGTCGTCTATACCGAACTGCTGGATTTCGGCGGAGACGAAATCTACGTCCATACAGAGCCAGCACTCACCGGCAAGCCGTTCGCCGCTGCGCTCACCACCTACGAAGATGTCTGCGTCATCGGCCTGCGTTCGCGCACCGGCGTCCACCTCAACCCGCCGTCAGATACCGTCATCCAGCCCGGCGATAAGCTCATCGTCATCGCCGAAGACGATGACCGCATCAAACCCTCTGGCCTCACTGACCTCAAAATCGATACCGCCGCCATCAGCAGCCTCACCGCCCCCGCGCCCCAGCCCGAACGTACCCTGATCCTCGGCTGGAATGGCCGCGCCACCACCATCATCAACGAGCTGGATAACTACGTCGCCCCCGGTTCTACGCTCGTCGTGGTCGCAGACTCTGACGACGCCGAAGCCATCATCTCTCGCGACTGTGCAACCCTCACCAACCAGGCGCTCGTCTTCCAGAAAGCCAACACCACCGACCGCCGCGTGCTTGATGAGCTTCAGGTCGCCGTCTACGATCATATCATCACCCTCAGCTACAGCGACACGCTGGCCACCCAGGAAGCAGACGCGCGCACCCTCATCACACTCCTGCACCTGCGCGATATCAGCGAAAAGTCCGGCGTCCGCACCCCCATCGTCAGCGAAATGCTGGACGTGCGCAACCGCGAACTCGCCGAGGTCACCCGTGCCGATGACTTCATCATCAGCGATAAGCTCGTAAGCCTCATGT